>CALJUI010000126.1 GCA_937975735.1 uncultured Rubrivivax sp. | reverse complement strand
CTTGCTACCCAACCTGCCCCGTCCGGCGACGAACTAGTCAGCCGCGCGCGCCTATCGCCTCACGCGCCCTCTCGCCGGCGCCACTCGGCAGCGACCCGGCCAGCCCGAGCGATGCCCCGGCCGCCAGCATCGCCTGGAAGCGGTCGCGCAGCGTGCCGGCGGTCACCGCCTCGGCCTGCGCGAGGCGCTCGGCCGGGTCGCGCACCGCGCCGCGCACCAGCAGATCCAGCGCCGCCGCCTCCAGGCTGCGGGTCGCGCTCTCGCGCTCGCGCAGCAGCCGCACCGCCATCTGCCGGCGTGCGCGCACGAGATCGGCGCGCGCCACGCCCTCGGCCTGGACCTGCAGCAGCCGCATCAACTCGCCGAGCACCTCGTCCAGGCTGTCCGGTGCGGTCGACACCTCGATCGCCAGCTGGCCGCAGGCGGCGAAGCGGTCAGCGGCGCAGGCCGCGTAGTAGGCCAGGCCACGCCGTTCGCGCAGCTCGGCCATCAGCGGCGAGCTCATGCCCTCGCCGAACAGCAGCGCGGCCATCTCCGACGCCGGATCGTCGTCGGCCAGCGACGGCACCGGAAAGCCCAGCACCAGGTGTGCCTGGCCGCCGCCGGACAGGCGCCGCGCACGCGCCCCGCCCTGCCACTCGGGCACCGGCCACAGATTGGGCTCGCCGGCCGGCAGGCCGCCGAAGCCGCGCTCAACCTCGCCCGCCAGCGCATCGGCCGCCGCGGCGTCGAAGGGCCCGGTCAGCGCGACGACCAGGTTGCGCCCGGTGTAGTGCCGCGCGACCCAGCGCACGAGCTCGTCGCGCGTGAAGCGCTCGAGGTTGCCGCGGGTGCCGATCACCGGCTGCGCCGCAGGGTGCAAGCCGTAGCAGCCGCGGTCGAACAGCTGGTAGGCCAGCGACATCGGGTCGTCCTCGACCTCGGCCATTTCCTGCAGCAGCACCTGGCGCTCGCGCTCGAGCTCGTCGGCAGGAAAGACCGGCCGCCCCACCAGGTCGGCGAGCAGGCGCACGAAGCGCGGCGCGTCCTCGACGCGGCCGCGCAGGTGGTAGGCGGTGTGGTCCTTGTCGGTGTGCGCATTGGCCTCGGCGCCCAGCCGCTCGGCGTCGCGGTTGATGCGCGCGGCGTCGCGCGTGGCCGTGCCCTTGAAGACCATGTGCTCGATCACGTGGGCGATGCCGTTGTCGGCGCGCCGCTCGTGCGCACTGCCGGCGCGCACGAACACGCTCGCGCTGGCGGTGTGCAGGTGCGGGGCCGGCTGCACGATCAGACGCACGCCATTGGCGAGCGACAGCAGCCGGGGCGGTGGCGTCGGGGCGGGTTTCATCGGCGAGGCGGATTCTGGCAGCAATGCGGGTGGGTCTTGTCCTACATGGCGCGGCGTCGCCGCCCGACGCGGGATCGGCGGACCGTCCCATCGGCAGGCGCCGGCCGCTGCATCAGACTGAAGTCACCGTCAGGCCCATGGCCGACATCGTCAAGGAGAACCCCATGCTGCACTACGCCGTGATCTTCTTCGTGATCGCCCTGATCGCCGCCGTCTTCGGCTTCACCGGCATCGCCGCCGGCGCCGCGAGCATCGCGCAGATCCTGTTCGTGATCTTCCTGATCCTCGCCGTGCTGTCGTTCGTCGCCAACATGATCCGCGGACGCTAGACCCGCCCGGCGCGTCGCCCCGTGCCGGCGTCTTCAACCTCAACCAAGGAGTCCACCATGAACTGGGACCGCATCGAAGGCCACTGGAAGCAGATCAAGGGCAAGGTCAAGGAGCAGTGGGGCCAGCTCACCGACGACGACATCGACGTCGTGGCCGGCCGCCGCGAGCAGCTGGCCGGCAAGATCCAGCAGCGCTACGGCTGCGCCAAGGACGAGGCCGAGCGCCAGATCGCCGACTGGGAACGCCGCGCCACCGACCACTGGTTCGTCGCGCAGCCGCGCCGCGAACGCACGCACTTCTGAACCGCCGCCGACGCACGGGGCCCGCTCGTCGAGCGGGCCCCGCGCCGTTCCGGGCCTACTGGATCAGCCCGTTCTTCATCGCGTAGTAGGTCAGGTCGCTGTTGGTCTGCAGCTTGAGCTTCTCGAGCACCCGCGTCCGGTAGGTGCTGACCGTCTTCACGCTCAGGTGCATGCCCTCGGCCATGTGGCCGATCGTCTCGCCCTTCGCCAGACGCAGGAAGACCTGCAGCTCGCGCTCGGACAGCGCCTCGTGCGGCGGGCGGTCGTCGCCGGCGACGTTGTCGGCCAGGATCTCGGCCACCGCGGGTGTGATGTAGCGCCGGCCGCGTGCGACGGTCCGGACCGCCTGCACGATCTCCTCGGGGTCGCATTCCTTGTTCAGGTAGCCGCTGGCCCCCTGGCGCAGCATCGTCGTCGCGTAGTGCGCCTCCGGGAAGCCGCTCAGGATCAGCACCGGCAGGTCGGGGAAGCGGGCCTTGATGCCCGAGAGCACGTCTACGCCGCTCTGGTCCGGCATCGACAGGTCCAGCAGCAGCACGTCGACCTCGCCGCCACGGACGAGCTCGAGCGCCTCGCGGCCGTTGGCTGCCTCGCCGGTGACGCGCAGGTCGACGTGTTCGGCCAGGTACTGCTTCAGGCCGGAACGCACGATGGCGTGGTCGTCGACGATGCCGATCCGAATCATGTCGCCTCCCTCCCCGCTGGCGCCCGATCGACGCCAGCGCGAGCTTAGCAGCGCCGGTGTCGGCGCCGTCCGACACGCCGAGGCGCCGCCGGCCTATGCCCCCGGCGATGCCGCCTGCCTAACCTTGAGGGGCCCGCTGCCGCTGCAGCGTCAACCAAGGAGTGACCATGACCATCCGCAAGCAACGAACCACCGTGGCGACGATGATCGCCCTCTCCGCCGCTGCGATGCTGGCGGCCTGCGACAACACCGAAGACCCGCGCACCGCCGGCCAGCAGCTCGACTCGGCCGTCGCCAAGGTCGAGCAGAAGACCGAACAGGCCGCCGCCGACGTGAAGGCCGCCGGCCAGGACGCCAAGCAGGCGATGTCGCAGGCCGCCGACGCGGTCGCCGACGCGGCCAAGGATGCGTCCATCACGGCCGCCGTCAACGCCGAGATCGCGAAGGACGCCGACCTGAGCGT
Organism: uncultured Rubrivivax sp.; assembly: GCA_937975735.1. Taxonomy (GTDB): domain Bacteria; phylum Pseudomonadota; class Gammaproteobacteria; order Burkholderiales; family Burkholderiaceae_C; genus Rubrivivax. Next base: position 5,696 of record CALJUI010000126.1, on the reverse strand, counting down.
GCTCGGCATCAACGTCGACACGAACGCCGGCCGCGTCGCGCTGTACGGCAAGGCGCCGAGCGAGTCCGCGCGCGAACGTGCGACGGCGCTGGCCGCCGGCGTCGACGGCGTGACCTCGGTCGACAACCAGCTGGTCGTCGCGCCGAAGAGCTGAACCCGATCCCCACCCCAGAAGGAGAACGACATGACCCGCACCCATCCCACCCGACTGCTGCTGATCGCCGCGATGGCCGCCGCCGCCGCGGTCGCCACGACCACCGGCTGCGCCGTCGCGCGTGACCAGCAGACCGTCGGCGCCTACATCGACGACACCGCGATCACCACCGCGGTGAAGGCGAAGTTCGCCGAGAACAAGACGGTCAGCGCGATGTCGATCAGCGTCGAGACGCTCAACGGCGTCGTGCAGCTGTCCGGCTTCGCGAAGTCGGTCGACGAGCGCCAGGCCGCCGAGCGCATCGCGCTCGGGGTCAAGGGCGTGCGCTCGGTGCGCAACGACATCGTCGTGCGCGGCTGACCCGACCGATCGACCCTTCCCCAGCGGCACGGCCGTCCCCGCGACGGCCGTGCCGCCGTTCGCTGGCGGGCACCTCCGGGGCGAACGTAGGCGGTCTCCTACAGCCGGATCATCGTCGGCCGCATGGCGTCGCCCGCAGGCCGGCGGCATACTGTTCGTAACGTCTGTCGCTTCCGGTCCGCCGCCCCCTGCCCCCGGTGCCATGTTGTCTCTGAAAACCTACATCGTCGAGGACAGTCCGATCATCCGGGACGGACTGATCGCCGCCCTCGAAGAGGCGGTGCCGGTGAAGGTGATCGGCACCGCCGCGGACGAACCGACCGCAGTCGACTGGCTGGGCCGCAGCGGCGACGGCTGCGACCTGATGATCATCGACATCTTCCTGAAGACCGGCTCCGGCCTGGGCGTGCTGCGCTCGGCCGCGCAGGCCGGCTTCAAAGGCAAGCGCATCGTGCTGACCAACTACGCCACGCCGGACGTCCGCGAGGCCTGCGCCGCACTCGGCGCCGACCGCGTGTTCGACAAGTCGCGCGAACTCGAGGAACTGATCGGCTACTGCGCCGCGCTGTCGGAGGGCGACGGCCAGACCGCGCCCGGCGCACTGCGCTGAGCCGCGACCGGCCGGGAAGGAGCATCGATGGACTGGCTGCGCAGGATCGGCCGCCGCTCGATTGCGTTGCCGCTGGCCGCGCTCGGTGTGCTGACCGTGTTCGTGATCAGCGAGCTGACCTACCACCGTTCGCGCAGCGCGCTGCTCGCCGCCTCGGCCGAAGCCCAGGTTCGGATTCAGGTCCAGACCATCCTGCGACTGCTGCTCGACGCGGAGACCGGCAAGCGCGGCTACCTGCTGACCGGACGGCGCCAGTACCTCGAGCCCTACCAGGAATCGGTCGGCGAGGCCGAGCGATTGCTGCGCGAGCTCGCCGAGCGCTACCGCGACGATCCGGTGGCCGGCCCGACGATGGTCGAACTGCGCGACCGCGGGCGCGAGAAGATGTCTGAGCTGGCGACCGCGCTCGCCTTCTACGACGAAGGCAAGCACGACGCCTGGCGCGAGCTCCTGCTGACGGACATCGGCCGCGAGAAGATGGAGGCGGTGCGGGTGGCCGCCGACAAGCTGTTCGACATCCAGAACCAGCGCGTCGGCGTGCACCGCGATGCGCTGCACCTGAACTTCCAGATCAGCCGCATCGGCGTCGACGCGATGGCCGCGCTGTCGCTGCTGGCCCTGGTCCTGTTCCTGCGTCAGCGCGCCGCGCTCGACCGCGCCCAGCAGGAGCACGAGGCCGCGCTGCGCGCCGAGCGCGACCAGCTCGAGGTCGAGGTGGCGCGGCGCACCGACGAACTGACCGACCTCGCGCGGCACATGCAGTCGGCGCGCGAGGACGAGCGTGCGCGGCTGGCGCGCGAGCTGCACGACGAGCTCGGCGCGCTGCTGACCTCGGCCAAGCTCGACGCCGCGCGCCTGAAACGCGGCCTCGGCGACATGACGCCCGAGGTCACCGAGCGGCTGCGCCACCTGAATGCGACGATCGACCAGGGCATCGCGCTCAAGCGCGACATCATCGAGAACCTGCGGCCCTCGTCGCTGAGCAACCTGGGGCTGGTCGCGGCGCTGGAGATCCAGGCGCGCGAGTTCGCGCAGCGCGCCGACGTCGCGGTGAAGACCGAACTGCAGGAGGTCAGCCTGCCCGACGACGCGCAGATCACCGTCTTCCGGCTGGTGCAGGAGTCGCTGACCAACGTCGCCAAGTACGCGCGGGCCACGCAGGTGACCGTGACGCTGCAGCCCAAGGGCGACGAGGCCTACCTGGCGGTGCGCGACGACGGCGGCGGCTTCGACCTGCGGCGAGTGGGGCGGGACACGCACGGGCTGCGCGGCATGCGCTTCCGGGTCGAGGCCGCGGGTGGCCGAATGGCGGTCGAAACGGCGCCCGGCGAGGGCACCGTCATTCGCGCCTGGCTGCCGGTGCGCGCGCCGGCGCCGGCCGGCGCTCAGCGGTAGCGCTGCACCATCGCGTCCAGCGGCACCGGCTTGATGCGCGCCGCGTGGCCGGCGCAGCCGAAGGCCTCGAAGCGCTGTTCGCAGATCCCGCGCGCGGCCTGGCGCGCGGCGATCAACGCCTTGCGCGGATCGAACTCGGAAGGCTGCTCGGCGAAGGCCTGCCGCATCGCGCCGGTCATCGCCAGCCGGATGTCGGTGTCGATGTTGACCTTGCGCACGCCGCTGGCGATGCCGCGCCGGATCTCCTCGACCGGCACGCCGTAGGTCTCCTTGATGTCGCCGCCGTGGCGCCGGATGATCGCCAGCCACTCCTGCGGCACGCTCGACGAGCCGTGCATCACGAGATGGGTGTCGGGCACCGCCGCGTGGATGTCGGCGATGCGGCCGATGGCCAGGATGTCGCCGGTGGGCTGGCGCGTGAACTTGTAGGCGCCGTGGCTGGTGCCGATCGCGATGGCCAGCGCGTCGACGCCGGTGGCGGCGACGAAGTCGCGCGCCTGCGCCGGGTCGGTCAGCATCTGGTCGCGGCCGAGCACGCCGGCGGCGCCGACGCCGTCCTCCTCGCCGGCCGCGCCGGTCTCGAGCGAGCCGAGGCAGCCGAGCTCGCCCTCGACCGAGACGCCGACCGCGTGCGCGATCTCGCAGACCCGCCGCGTCACGTCGACGTTGTACTCGTAGGGCGCCGGCGTCTTTGCGTCGGCGAGCAGCGAGCCGTCCATCATCACGCTGCTGAAGCCGGATCGGATCGACTGCACGCACACCGCCGGCGACGCGCCGTGGTCCTGGTGCAGCACGACCGGCAGGTCCGGATGCGACTCGATCGCCGCCAGCACCAGGTGGCGCAGGTAGGGCTCGCCGGCGTACTTGCGTGCGCCGGCCGAGGCCTGCAGGATGACCGGCGACTGCGTGGCCTGCGCAGCCTCCATGATCGCCTGCACCTGCTCGAGGTTGTTGACGTTGAAGGCGGGCACGCCGTAGCCGTGCTCGGCGGCGTGGTCGAGCACCTGGCGGAGGGAGACGAGGGCCATGCGGACTCCTGGACGGGTTGAAGGGAGGTCGTCAGCCGAACTGCGAGACGGTGTCCATCTGTGCGCACCAGGCCTGCAGATCGTCGAGCCCGACGGCATCGCGCGACAGGTCGGGCCGCACCGCCGGGCGCCAGCCGCGGCAGCTGTCGAGGCCGGGGCCGATCGCGATGCCGCCCTCGATCGTCGCGTCCGCGAAGTAGGCGCTGCGCGCAACGACGACGGGGACGTGCGCGGCGCGCGCCGCGGCGACGCCGCCGGGCGAATCCTCCAGCGCGACGGCCTCGAGCGGCCCGATGTCGAGCAGCGCCAGCGCGCGCAGGTAGACCTCGGGGTCGGGCTTCTTGCGCTGCACGTCCTCGCCGCACACGACCGCGGCGAAGCGGCTGCGCCAGTCGGCGCCCAGCGTCATGCCGAGCAGCGCGTCGACATTGACGCGGCTGGTCGTCGTCGTGACCGCCATCCGCACGCCGCGGGCGCGGCATTCGTCCATCAGCGCGCGCACGCCGCCGCGCAGCGGCAGGCGCGACTGGCGCAGCAGATCGGCATAGTGCGCGTTCTTGCGCCGGTGGATCTGGCGCGCCAGCGCCTCGCGCTCGTCGGCGGTGGCCGGCGCGTCGCTGCGGCGCTGCATGTCGTGCAGCAGGCGCTCGCGGCCGCCGGTGACGGCGAGCAGTTCGCCGTAGCGTGCCTCGTCCCAGCGCCAGGGCAGGCCGACGTCGGCGAAGGCCAGGTTGAAGGCCACGCGGTGGCCGTCGCGTTCGGTCTCGGCCAGCGTGCCGTCGACGTCCCACAGCAGCGCCTGGATGCGGTTCATGCGTAACCCCCTTGAAGTTGCGGCGCCCGCAGCAGACGGCGCGCGAGCTCGTCGAAGTCCTCGACGATGCGGTCCGGCGCGGCATCGGCCAGCGGCCGCCCCATGTTGTAGCCATGCGGCAGCAGCCAGACCGGCACGCCGGCCCGGCGCGCGGTGTCCGCGTCGATCGACGAGTCGCCGACGAACAGCGCGCGCGCCGCGGCCACGTCGGTGGCCTGCAGGCAGTGCCGGACGCCTGCCGGGTCGGGCTTCTTGGTGGCCATCGTGTCGCCGCTGACGACCTGGACGAAGGCGTCGCGAAGCCCGTGCGCATCGAGCACGCGGTCGGTGTAGCGGCCCTCCTTGTTGGTCACGATGGCCAGCCGCGTGCCCTGCCTGCGCAGCGCGTCGAGGGTCCGTCGCACCCCGGGATAGGGCCGGCTGCGCGTGCCGCAGCGCTGCGCGTAGTGGCGGTCGAACTCGCGGCTGGCGGCGGGCAGCGCGTCGTCGGCGCGGACTTCGGCCGCGCTGCGCGAGCTCGCCCTCGCCAGCGCCTGGATCAGCAGTTCGTGCGTGCCGTGGCCGATCCACCGCGCGACCTGCTCTTCCGCGACGGCGTCGAGGCCGAGCGAGCGCAGCGTGTCGTTGACCGCGTCGGCGATCTCCGGCGCGGTCTCGATCAGCGTGCCGTCGAGATCGAACAGGATCAGGTCGAAGGATGCACTCACCGGGGCGCCACCCGTTCGCGCACCGCATCGGCGATGCGCTCGGCGGTCAGGTCGAAGTGCGCGTACAGCGCCTTCGCCGGCGCCGACTCGCCGAAGCTGGCGATGCCGACCACGCCGCCGCGCCGGCCGACGTACTTGCGCCAGAAGTCCGGATGCGCCGCCTCGACGGCGACCGCCGGCAGCTCGGGCGGAAGCACCTCGTCCCGGTAGCGGCCGTCCTGCCGATCGAAGACGCTGGTGCAGGGCATCGAGACCACCCGCACCGCGATGCCCTCGCCGGCCAGCAGGGCCTGAGCCTGCAGCGCCAGCGTGGTCTCGCTGCCGGTGCCGATGATGACCGCGCGCGCATCGGCGGCGTCGCCGAGCACGTAGCCGCCGCGACGGACCTGCGCGGCGCGCGTCGGGTCGTCGATCAGCCGCGGCACGGCCTGGCGCGACAGCGCCAGCACGGTCGGTCCGTCGCCGCGCTCGACCGCGCTGATCCAGGCGACGGCCGTCTCGACGCCGTCGGCCGGCCGCCAGACGTCGAGCTGCGGGATGCAGCGCAGGCTCGGCAGGTGCTCGACGCTCTGATGCGTCGGGCCGTCCTCGCCGAGGCCGATCGAGTCGTGCGTGAAGACGTGGATCA
>CALJUI010000125.1 GCA_937975735.1 uncultured Rubrivivax sp. | reverse complement strand
GATCGGCGTCGGCGATGCCGCGCTGCGGCGCTGGAAGGCCGCCCGTGCGGCGCACCCCGGCTGGCGCATCGGCGCCGCCTGCGCGGTGCTGGCGTTGCTGGCGGCGCTGGCCTGGCTGCCGATGATCGGCGTGCTGCTGGCCTTCGCCGCGCTGCTGGCCGGGCTGGGGGCGCTGGTGCTGCGCCTGACCCGTTCCGAGCCTCAGCCGTCCGCGGGCTGATCCACCTCGGCCTCGATCACCAGCCGTTCACGCCGCGCGCCGCCGCCGACCCGCGTCACCGCGCGCACGCGCAGTGCCTGGCCGGCCGGCAGTTCGCGCCGGCCGTGCCAGTCGAGCGAATCGACCTCGCCGGGGCGATGCGCCTCGATGCGCCGCGACCACTGCCGCTGGCCGTCGACCTCGACCTCGATCGACAGCCAGGGGGCCTGCGCGTCGGCCGCCGCCCGCACGACGAAGCGCACATCGATCTCGACGATGCGATCCCGGCGCAGCACCGGCGGCACGTGCAGCAGCGCGATCTCGGCGGCGCCGGCGTCGATGCGCCATCGCTCGGCGCGGGCTGGGCGGTCGGGGCGGGTCGCGGTCATACGCCAAGCATAGGGTCGGCGATGGTGAACGGGGCCGGCATGGGTTAGCGTTCGGCCCCATCGTGGAGGAGTTCATGAGCCTGATCGACTGGGTGCCCACCGGCGTCGCCGGCTTCGCCCCGCTGCTGCTGGTCACCGCGGTCGTGATCGGCCTGCTGTGGGCGGCGCACGTGCTGATCATCGCGCGCCACCCCGAGCTCGGCAGCGAGCGGCTCTTCCCGCGCCAGCTGCTGATGTTCGGCCTGACCCTGGCCGGGCTGGTGGCGATCGCGCTCGCGCTGCCGGTCAGCGACACCGCGCGCGCGCAGATCATCGGCCTGCTCGGGCTGCTCGCCTCCGGCGTCATCGCGTTCTCGTCGAGCACGATCTTCGCGAACCTGATGTCCGGCATCATGCTGCGCATCACCAAGCCTTTCCACACCGGCGACTTCATCACCGTCGGCGAGCATTTCGGCCGCGTCGTCGAGCGCGGCCTGCTCGACACCGAGATCCAGACCGAGAACCGTGACCTGGTGGCGCTGCCCAACACGGTGCTGATCTCGCATCCGGTGACCGTCGTGCGCAGCTCCGGGGCCTACGTCACCGCGACCTTGTCGCTCGGCTACGACGTCCACCACGAGGCCGTCGAGGCGCGGCTGCTCGCGGCCGCCAAGGCCTGCGGCCTGACCGACCCCTTCGTGCGCGTGCTCGAGCTCGGCAACTTCGCGATCACCTACCGCATCAGCGGCCTGCTGACCGACACCAAGGGCCTGCTGACCGCGCGCTCCGACCTCAACCGGCAGGTGCTCGACGCGCTGCACGGCGACGGCATCGAGATCGTCTCGCCGAGCTTCATGAACCAGCGGGGCATCGGTGATGCGAAGATCGTCCCGGCCCGCAGCGCCGCCAAGCCGCACCGGCGCGCGGCGTCGACCCACGCCGCCGACACGGCCGTCGCGCGGTCCGACGCGGCCCGTGAACGCCTGCTCGACCGCATCCAGAAGCGCGAGCACCAGCTCGAGGGCGCCCACGGCGAGGAGCGCGAGCGCCTGCAGGCGGCGCTGGACAAGGACCAGGCGGCGCTGAAGAAGCTGGCCGAGCCCGGAGACCAGGCGTGAAGACGAAACCGCCGCGCGGCGAGCGCTTTCGCCCGACGCCACTGCGCACGCGGATCCTGATCGCGCTGCTGGCGGTGGCGACGGCCGCGGTCGTGATGTGGATGGTGTTCGACCCGCAGGCCCGCCTGGCGCGGATGAACCGGCCGGCCGCCGACCGGCCGCCGTGCAGCGCCGAGCGCACGACCGACTGCGCCGGGGAGAAGGTCGACGTCTTCGTGGTGCCGGCGACGCCGGCCGCCTCGGGTACGACCGCTACGTCGCGCTGAGCGCGGAACGGATCGACGCCATCACCGCCGGCCAGGCCACCGGGTCGAGCCAGCGCAGCACGATGACCGCGTCGTGCGCTGGCTCCATCCACACCAGGTGGCCGCCGGCGCCGACCATGAAGCCAGCCTCGCGCGACGCGGCCGGGAAGCTGCGGCCGTCGCGGTTCAGCCAGACCAGGCGGCCGTAGAACGGCGCGATCGCGCAGGGCGCGAGCATCCGGTCGACCCAGGACGCCGGCAGCAGTTGCCGTCCCGCGCCGCGGCCGCGGCCCTGCACCAGCCGGCCGATCCGCGCCTGGTCGCGCGCCGAGATCGAGACCCCGCCGCCCCAGTGCGAGCCGCCCGGCACCGACGGCAACCGGCCGACGCCGGGCAGGTCGACCCAGGCATCGTCGTAGCCGCGCCAGGCGAAGCCGGCGCCGCCGCCGAGCGGGCGCAGCAGTTCGTCTAGAAAGACCTCCGGCAGCGGCTTTCGGAACAGGTGCAGCAGCGCCAGCGCGAGCTGGTTGATGCGCACGTCGTTGTATTCCCAGTAGGTGCCCGGCGTCTGCAGCGGCCGCGCATCGCCCTTGCGGCCGCCGGCCGGGCGCGGGTCGTTCGCGACCTGGCGCCAGCGGTCCACCGTGTCCGGCAGACCGAAGCACGTGCCTTCCCACTCGCTGGTCTGCTCGAGCAGCTGCGCCCAGGTGATCGCCCGGTTGTGCGCGGACTCGAAGCCGATGCCGGCGACGCGGCGGGCCACCGGCTCGTGCTCGTCGGGCAGCAGCCCCTCGCGCTGCGCGATGCCGGCCAGCAGCGCGAGGTAGGTCTTGGCGACGCTGAAGGTCAGGTCGGCCCGGTCGGGCTCGCCCCAGGCGGCGAGTTCCTCGCCGCCACGCTGGATCAAGCCCGACTGCGGGCCGCGCGGATGCACCGGGCCGCGCAGCCGGTCGTACGGCGGCGGATCGTCGTGGTGCACGCCCCAGCGCGCCAGGTCCTCGTGCGGATCGCGCGGCCAGGGGATCTCGTTCGCCTGCGCGAGCGCGATCGCCTCGGCGAAGGCCGCCATCAGCGGTAGAAGGCCTCGACCGTGCCGCGCACCTTGATCAGCAGCGGCTGGCCGCGCCGGTCCACCGTCTTGCCGGCCGGCACGCGCACCCAGCCTTCGCTGATGCAGTACTCCTCGACGTCGAAGCGTTCCTTGCCGTTCAGGCGGATGCCGATGTCGTGCTGGACCGCGGCGGCATCGTGGTGCGGGCTCCTCGGGTCGACCGACAGGCGGTCGGGCAGCGCAGGGCGGTCGGAAGCGGCGGGTGTCTGGAGCGAGTCGTTCATCGTCGTCGTGGCCCCGTGAACCAGGGCATCGGCGCAGGATAGCAAGAAGCGCGGCGGGTCAGCGCCGCACGCGCAGGATGGCGACGAAGTACGCCGCCAGTTCGTCGCGGGCGGTCAACGGCAACACGTGGCCGACGTACTGGTCCGGGCGCACGACGACGACGCAGCCGGCGGCGCGGTCGACGCCGCGGAGCGCGAAAATGTCCTCGCCCGGCCTGGCGCTGGCGCAGAAGATCTTCTCGTAGTCGCACAACCCGTAGCGACCCACGCGCGGCCGAAGCAGCGTCGGCATGGCACCGAAGTCCAGCACACGGAAGCCCTGCTGGAAGACGGCGCGCACGTCGATCACCGCATCCACGTCCTCGCCCGGCGCAGTGTGTCGGCGCAGCGGCGACGTCGGGTCGTGCTCGAGCCAATCGCACAGTGCGGCGACGGGGCCTGCGGCCGTGCCAGCGTCGGTGGCGGGGGCGAAGACGAACAGGCGGAAGCGGGCGTCGGCTTCGATGCAATGGCCCAGGTGCATGGGCCTGGCGTCGGCCAGCCGGACCACCGGGCCGGAATGGAAGCGTTTGCCGATGTCGAACCCAGCGGCCAGGGCCTGGTGGATCGACGCGCCGGTCAGCGCGCCAGGCTCGTACTGGATCGTCAGCCCGCAGGTGAAGGGCAGGTTGGCGACGAACTCACGCGCCACGCGCGGCAGCCCCTCGGTCGCTTCGTCGGCCGCCCGCGCGCCGACCGCGCGTGACCACTTGTGGTCGAACTCGACCAGCCCCTTCGCCGCGGCGCGCCGCTCGCCGGAGTAGCTGTGCAGCAGCGCCGGGTCGGCGCGACCGGTCAGCACCGAGATCAGCTTCCAGCCGAGGTTGAAGGTGTCGCCCATCGACACGTTCATGCCTTGGCCGGCCTTCGGGCTGTGCGTGTGGCACGCATCGCCGGCCAGCATCACGCGCGGCGCACGCGTGGCGACCTGGTCCGCGGGCACGTCGTCGAACTTGTCGGTCAGCCGGTGGCCGATCTCGTAGATCGACCACCAGACGACCTCCTTCACGTCCAGCGTGAACGGCTGCAGGATGCGCTGCGCCTTGGCCACGATGTGATCGGCGCGCATGCCGCGATCGGCCGCGCGCTCGTCCTCGGACAGCTGGTCCATCTCGACATACAGCCGCACCAGGTGCCCGCCCTCGCGCGGCAGCACCATCAGGGTGCCCTCGCCCTGCGATCGCACGAAGGACTTCATGCGCCAGTCCGGGAAGTCGGTGACCGCCAGCAGGTCGATCACGCCCCAGGCCTGGTGCGCCGCGTCGCCGTGCAGCGCGCCGCCGATCGCACGGCGAACGGCCGAGCGCGCGCCGTCGCAGCCGATGACGTAGTTGGCGCGCACGATGGCCGTCTGTCCTTCGCGGCCCGGCGCGGTGTGCGCCAGCGTGACCGTGACCGGGTACTCGGTGGCCTCGGGGTCGACCGTCAGATCGGCCACCTTCAGCCCGTGGTCGGGCACCAGGCGGGTCGGCGAATGGCGCATCACCTCGAGGAACAGGTCGTGCACCCGCGCCTGGTTGATCAGCACGTGGGGCATCTCGGAGATGCCGTCGGGCACGTCCTGCACGCGCGCGGCGCGCGTGAGCGGCGAAGCGTCGCCCGGGGCCCAGAAGGTCGTCTCGTTGATCCAGACCGACTCACGCATGACCTTCTCGGCGAAGCCGAAGGCCTGGAACATCTCCATCGTGCGCACGCTGATGCCGTCGGCCTGGCCCTTCTCCATCGGCGCGAGCTTGGGCTCGACCAGCATCGTGCGGACCTGCGGCACGCGGGCGAGCTGGGCGGCCAGGCACAGGCCCGCGGGGCCCGAGCCGGCGATCAGCACGTCCACCGTTTCGGGCAGCGGGTCGCCCGGGCGGCGGTGGCCGGGCGCGGCGGGATGCACGTCGGGATCGCCGGGCCGGAAACCGTTCAGGTGGTATTGCATGTCGTCATCTCCAACGCCGCGAGTCGGTATGATCAGTGACTAGTCTGTATGCATATGATATGTATACTTATCTTAATCGTCAACTGGACCGACCACCCGCGCGGCAATTGAAGGGGACCCCATGGACAGGACAGAGATGGCCGGACACCTGATCCGCCGGCTGCACCAGCAGTCGACGCAGACCTTTCAGGCTCGGATGCAGGCGGCCGGGCATGACCTCACGTCGGTGCAGTTTGCGGCGCTCGACGCCGTCGCCCAGGAGCCGGGCATCGATCAGGCCGGCCTGGCCGCGACGATCGGCTACGACCGCGCGACGATCGGCGGGGTGATCGACCGGCTCGAGTCGAAGGGACTGCTGCGGAGGGACGTCAGCGTGCACGATCGCCGGGCGCGCCAGCTGGCCCTCACGACCGAGGGCGGGCGATGGCTGAAGGCCTGCCGTCCGCTCGTCGAAGACCTCCAGGCCGACATCCTGGCGCCGCTGTCACGTGCCGAGCGCCGAACGTTCCTGGCGTTGGCCCGCAAGGCCCTCGGGCTGGCTTGAAACCGGGTCGCGTTCCGAAGGAAATGGGCCGGACACCCGCGCAAAACCTCACACGTCGATGTTCGCCGCCCTCAGCGCGTTCGTCTCGATGAAGTCGCGGCGCGGTTCCACCTCGTCGCCCATCAGCATCGTGAAGACGCGGTCGGCCTCGATGGCATCGTCGATCTGCACCTTCAGCAGCCGGCGCACGGCGGGATCCATCGTCGTCTCCCACAGCTGCTCGGGGTTCATCTCGCCCAGGCCCTTGTAGCGCTGGCGGCCCACGCTGTTCTCGGCCTGGCCCATCAGCCAGGCCATCGCGGCGCGGAAGTCGTCGACCTTCTGCTCCTTCTGGCGCTCGCCTTCGCCGCGCCGCACGATCGCCTCGTCGGCGAGCAGTCCCTTGAAAGTCAGGCCGGCGCGCGACAGCGCCTCGTAGTCGGCGCCGTGCACGAAGTCCTGCGTGATTACGCTGCTCTTGACGTTGCCGTGGTGGCGGCGGCTGATGCGCAGGCGGTGCTTGTCGCTGCGGGCGTCGAACTCGGCGGCGACCTCGGCGTCGTGCAGCGCGGCCTGCATCGCCGCCGCGCTGGCTTCGGCCGTGGCCGCGCTGTCGAGGTCCAGCGTCAGCCCGTCGGCGATCGCGCGCAACGCCTCCACGTCCATCCAGTTGCTCAGGCGCTGCACGACGTTGTTGGCCAGCAGGTACTGGCGCGCGAGTTCCTCGAGCGCGCTGCCGGTGATCACCGCTTTGCCGCCGCCGGGCTCGACCGCGGCGCCGTCGAGCGCGACCTTCAGCAGGTAGGCGTCGAGCTCGTGGCCGTCCTTCAGGTACTGCTCGGCCTTGCCGTGCTTGACCTTGTACAGCGGCGGCTGCGCGATGTAGATGTGGCCGCGCTCGACCAGCTCGGGCATCTGCCGGTAGAAGAAGGTCAGCAGCAAGGTGCGGATGTGGGCGCCGTCGACGTCGGCGTCGGTCATGATGATGATGCGGTGGTAGCGCAGCTTCTCCGGGTTGAAGTCGTCGCCGCCGGAGCCGCGCCCGATGCCGGTGCCCAGGGCGGTGATCAGCGTCAGGATCTCGTTGCTGGTCAGCAATTTCTCGTAGCGCGCGCGCTCGACGTTGAGGATCTTGCCGCGCAGCGGCAGGATCGCCTGGAACTTGCGGTCACGCCCCTGCTTGGCGCTGCCACCGGCCGAATCGCCCTCGACGATGTAAATCTCGCACAGTGCCGGGTCCTTCTCCTGGCAGTCGGCGAGCTTGCCGGGCAGGCCCAGGCCGTCGAGCACACCCTTGCGGCGCGTCATCTCGCGCGCCTTGCGCGCCGCCTCGCGGGCCTTGGCCGCCTCGACGATCTTGCCGCAGATGATCTTGGCGTCGGCCGGGTTCTCCTGCAGGTAGTCGTTCAGCGCGCTCGAAACGACGTCCTCGACCGGGCCGCGCACCTCGGAGCTGACCAGCTTGTCCTTGGTCTGGCTGCTGAACTTCGGCTCGGGCACCTTGACCGACAGCACGCAGCACAGGCCTTCGCGCATGTCGTCGCCGCTGATCTCGACCTTGGCCTTCTTGGCCAGCTCGTGCTCGTCGATGTACTTGTTGATCACCCGCGTCATCGCGGCGCGCAGCCCGGTCAGGTGGGTGCCGCCGTCGCGCTGCGGGATGTTGTTGGTGAAGCACAGCACGCTCTCGCTGTAGCCGTCGTTCCACTGCATCGCGACCTCGGTCGTGATCGTCGTGCCCTGCTCGCTGGCGCGCTCGCCGGTGGCGTGGAAGATCGTCGGGTGCAGGGTCCGCTTGCCGGTGTTGACGAACTCGACGAAACCCTTGACGCCGCCGGCGAAGGCGAAGTTGTCCTCCTTGTTGTGGCGCTCGTCGACGAGTCGGATCTTGACGCCGTTGTTCAGGAAGGAGAGCTCGCGCAGCCGCTTGGACAGGATCTCGTAGTGGAAGTCGATGTTCGAGAAGATCAGATCGTCGGGCAGGAAATGGACCTCGGTGCCCCGCTTGTCGGTCTCGCCGACGATCTTCATCGGGCTGACCACGATCCCATCGCGCGTCTCGACCAGCCGGTCCTGCGGCACGCCGGCCTTGAACTCCAGCGCGTGGACCTTGCCGTCGCGCCGCACCCGCAGGTGCAGCCACTTGCTCAGGCCGTTGACGCAGCTGACGCCGACGCCGTGCAGGCCGCCCGAGACCTTGTAGCTGTTCTGGTTGAACTTGCCGCCGGCGTGCAGCTCGGTCAGCGCGATCTCGGCCGCGCTGCGCCGCGGCTCGTGCTTGTCGTCCATCTTCACGCCGGTCGGGATGCCGCGGCCGTTGTCGACGACGCTGATCGAGTTGTCGGTGTGGATCGTGACGACGATGTCGTCGCAGTGGCCGGCCAGCGCCTCGTCGATCGAGTTGTCGACGACCTCGAAGACGAGGTGGTGCAGCCCGGTGCCGTCGGAGGTGTCGCCGATGTACATGCCGGGGCGCTTGCGCACCGCCTCCAGGCCTTCGAGGATCTGGATGCTGCCCTCGCCGTAGGCGTCGGGCTGCGGGGTCGGGGAGGTCGGTTCGGTCATCGGGGTCACTTGAAAAAACGCGAAGCGGGCCGGGGCCCGCTCGGAGGTGCTCGGCGCGCGGGGCTCAGATCCGCATCGGCATCACGACGTACTTGAAGCCGCTCTGCTCGGGCACGGTGAAGAGGGCGCTGGCCTGGCCGTCGTGCAGTTCCAGGGTCACCATCTCCTGGCTCATGTTGGCCAGCGCATCCATCAGGTAGGTCACGTTGAAGCCGATCTCGATGGCGTCGCCGGCGTAGTCGATCTCGAGCTCCTCCTTGGCCTCTTCCTGCTCGGCGTTGCTCGACGCGATGCGCAGCAGCCCCGGGTCGAGGTTCAGGCGCACGCCCTTGAACTTCTCGCTGGTCAGGATGGCCGCGCGCTGCAGGCAGGCCAGCAGCGGCGCGCGGCCGAGCGTGACCTTGTTCTTGTGGCCCTTCGGGATCACGCGGTTGTAGTCCGGGAACTTGCCCTCGACGAGCTTGGTCACGAACTCCATGCCGGAGAAGCTGAACTTGGCCTGGTTGCCGGCGAAGCGCATCTCGATCGGCGTGTCCTCGTCACGCAAAAGGCGCTGCAGCTCGAGCACCGTCTTGCGCGGCAGGATCACCTCCTGCTTCGGGATGTCGGTCTCGAGCGTGCCCTGCGCCAGCGCCAGTCGGTGGCCGTCGGTGGCCACCAGGGTCAGCGTCTTGCCCTCGGCGATGAACAGGATGCCGTTGAGGTAGTAGCGGATGTCGTGCACCGCCATCGCGAAGTGCACCTGGTTGATCAGGTCACGCAGCGTCTTCTGCGGCACCGCGAAGGCCGGGCCGAAGTCGACCGCCTCGTTGACGAGCGGGAAGTCGTCGGCCGGCAGCGTCTGCAGCGTGAAGCGGCTCTTGCCGCCCTGCAGCGTGAGCTTGTTCTGGTTCGCGCTCAGCGTCACCACCTGGTCGCTGGGCAGCGCGCGCAGGATGTCGATCAGCTTCTTCGCGCCGACCGTGGTCGAGAAGCTGGCCGCATCGCCGCCGAGCTCGGCGCGGGTTCGGACCTGGATCTCCAGGTCGCTGGTCGTGAACTCCAGCTCGGGGCCGTTCTTGCGCAGCAGCACGTTGGCCAGGATCGGCAGCGTGTGGCGCCGCTCGACGATGCCGGCCACCGACTGCAGCGCCCCGAGCAACTTCTCTTGTGCCGCCTTCAGAACGATCATGTCTTTCTCTCTTTGAAGCCTTGGTGGTCGTAGTAGGACCCGGCCAGGTCTGTGAACAACGCTATTTTCGCCAATTTGATCAAGGTCTTAGAACGGAACGAACCCTGTGGGTCGGGGCCCCGGAACCGCCGCCGCGTTTGGGGACAAGTCGGGCGCGGCCGGAGGCGCTGTGGACAAGGCAAAGGTTGTTCCGGGCTTGTCCCCAGGCTTGTCCGCACCGGGTTCAGCCCTTGAGCGTCTGCTCGAGCACGTGCAGCTGCTGGTTGAGTTCGGCGTTCTTGGTGCGCTCGCCGCCGATCTTGCGCACCGCGTGCAGCACGGTGGTGTGGTCGCGCCCGCCGAACAGCTCGCCGATCTCGGGCAGGCTTTTCTGCGTCATCTCCTTGGCGATGTACATCGCGATCTGACGCGGCCGGGCGATCGAGGCGGGCCGCTTCTTGCTGTACATGTCGGCGACCTTGATCTTGTAGAAGTCCGCGACGGTCTTCTGGATGTTCTCCACCGAGATCTGGCGGTTCTGGATCGACAGCAGGTCCTTCAGCGCCTCGCGCGCCAGCGTGATGCTGACGTCCTTGTGCGAGAAGTTGGCGTAGGCCAGCACCTTGCGCAGGGCGCCTTCGAGCTCGCGCACGTTGGCGCGCACGTTCTTGGCGATGAAGAAGGCGACGTCCTCGGGCATCTCGAAGCCGTCGACCAGCGCCTTCTTGATCAGGATCGCGACGCGCATCTCGAGCTCGGGCGGCTCGATGGCCACCGTCAGGCCGGAGTCGAAGCGGCTGGTCAGTCGCTCGTCGATGTCGGCCAGGCCCTTCGGGTAGGTGTCGCTGGTCATGATGATGTGCGCGCGCTTGGCGAGCAGCGCCTCGAAGGCGTTGAAGAACTCCTCCTGGGTGCGCTCCTTGCCGGCGAAGAACTGCACGTCGTCGATCAGCAGCAGGTCGAGCTGGTGGTACTTGGCCTTCAGGTCGTCGAAGGTCTTGCGCTGGTAGTTCTTGACGACGTCGCTGATGAACTGCTCGGCGTGCAGGTAGAGCACGCGCGCCTCGGGGTTGTCCTTCAGCAGCGCGTTGCCGACCGCGTGCACGAGATGGGTCTTGCCCAGGCCGACGCCGCCGTAGATGAACAGCGGGTTGTACATCTGGCCCGGCGCGCCGGCGACGTGCAGCGCGGCGGTGCGCGCCATCTGGTTGGCGCGGCCGGCGACCAGGGTGTCGAAGGTCAGCGCGGTGTTGAGCTTGTGGCGGGTTGCGCTCGGTGGCGGCGTCGCCGGGGTGGTCGCAGCGGCCGGCGTGGTGGCGGTCGGCGAAGCCGTGCGCGCCGGGGCGGCCGGCGATGGCGCGGCCGAGGCGTCGCGCGGGGCGAGCGTCAGCTCGAGCTGCACCGGCTTGCCGGCGAGGTCGCTCAGCACCGCCTCGATGCGGCCGGCGTACTGCGCGCGGATCCAGTCGAGCTTGAAGCGGTTGGGCACGCGCAGCGACACCAGCGTGGCCGCGTCGCCGTCGTCGCTGACCTCGGCCGGAGGCAGCGGTCGGATCCAGGTGTTGAATTGATGCTCGGGAAGCTCGCCGGCGAGGCGTTCGCATCCCAACTGCCAGAGGTCGGCGCTCATTGATCGGTGCTTGTGGAAATCTTCTTCTTCGCGGGGCCTGCCGAGGGTCGGTCGACGGGCGGCGGAAGGCAGTTATCCACAGTTTAGCGCGATTGGTCAACCCCCCCGCTGACGCCCGTTCCGCGGTGCAAGTGTTTGACCGGGAACGTGTTTTTTGCTGTAATCATGGGTTCCCCGGATATCGCATTCGCGCCACACCACGGCGAGCGCCGATCCGGGCCAGTCCGGCCGCGTCCGGGTGCGCCGCGCCCGTCTCGACCCCCAACCAAGCCTACCGAATCTCCTCAGGACCGATCATGAAGCGCACCTATCAGCCGTCGAAAGTCCGCCGCGCCCGCAACCACGGTTTCCTCGTGCGCATGAAGACCCGCGGTGGCCGCGCCGTCATCAACGCGCGGCGCGCCAAGGGCCGCAAGCGCCTGGCCGGCTGAACGGCTGCGCCGCGCCGGCCATGATCGGCCGTGTTGTGCACAGCGCCGACTTCCAGCGCCTGCTGGCCAGTCCGGCCCGCGCGCGAAGCGTCCACTTCGCCGTGCACCATGTCGACACGGCGGTCTTGGCGCGACCGGCGGCCGCCCAGGGCCCGGGAGGACGGGAGTTGTCCACAGTGTCTCCACCGACGGGGTCGGGATCTGTGGATAAGACCGTCTCCCGCCACGCCCTCGGGACCGTGCTGCCGAAGCGGCACGCGCGCCGGGCGGTGACTCGCAACCTGCTGCGCCGGCAGATCCGTCATGCGCTGATCAGGCATGCGCACCGTCTGCCGGAGGGTCAGTGGCTGGTGCGGCTGCGCAGCCCGTTTCCGCGCTCGGACTTCGCCTCGGCCGCCTCCGACGCACTGCGCCGGGCGGCGCGGGCCGAACTCGACGCGGCCTTCCTCGGCGTGTCCCGCTGAGCTCCCGTTCCCGATGAGCCTGCTGCGCGCGATGCTTCGCCTGCCCCAGCGTGCGCTGATCGCGCTGGTGCGCGCCTATCGCTTCTTCCTCAAGCCCTGGCTGGGCAACGCCTGCCGCTTTGAGCCGACCTGCTCGCAGTACGCGATCGACGCGCTGGAGCGACACGGCGCGCTGGTCGGCGCCACGCTGGCCGGCGGGCGGCTGCTGCGCTGCCATCCGTGGTGCGAGGGCGGCCACGATCCGGTGCCTGCCGCGGCACCCCGGCTCTTCACCCGACTGGGGCTCGGCCAGCGCGACGCCGCGCCGGCCCCGAACCGGAATCCTTCATGACCGATATGCGCCGCACCCTGCTGTGGGTGGTCTTCACGATGTCGCTCGTCCTGCTGTGGGACGCGTGGAACCGCCACACGGGGCAGCCGACGATCTTCGGCGGCTCGCCGCGGCCGGCGGCCAGCGCCAGCGCTGCCCCCGGCGCCGCC
>CALJUI010000124.1 GCA_937975735.1 uncultured Rubrivivax sp. | reverse complement strand
CAGCTCGTCCTCCAGCGCATCCAGCCCCATCTCCCGCGCCGCCGCCCAGTCCGCCGGGCAACACGATCCGGTTCTAGGCAGCGGGCGCCGGCAGCCGCCGCGCCACCCAGGTGCCGGCCGCGACCCCGGCGCCAACGAGCCAGAACATCGCCGCGGCGCCGACCAGCGCGCCGGCAACGCCAAAGGCCAGCGGCATCGCCGTGCTCGACGCGTTGATCGCCATCGACCGCAGGGCCAGCGCCTCGCCGTGGCGCTCGTCGGGCGTCAGCCGGTGCAGCGTCGCCATGATCATCGGTTGCACGCAGCCGAGCGTGACGCCGAGCAGCGTCGCACACACCGCCATCAGCCAGGGCGTGGCGGCCAGCGGATAGACGGCATAGATCACCCCGGTGCCGAGCATCGCGGCGCGCAGCGTCGTCACCTCGTTCAGGCGGTGCGCAAGCAGCGGAATCACCAGCCGGATCAGCGTCACCGACAGCGTGAACGCCCCGAGCACCAGGCCGATCGTCGTCGCGCTGAAGCCGTACTCGTGGCCGAGGATCGGCACCGCGAAGCTGTGCACGTCCCAGCACGTCGACAGCAGCCAGTTGACGAACAGCAGCCGCTTCAGGCCCGGCTCGCGCAGCAGATCCCAGGCCGGCCGCGGCGGCCCGTCCACGGCGCGCGGCGCCGAGGGCGGCACGCGGCGGGCGCTCCACAGCCCGACAAAGGGCAGCAGCAGCAGCAGCCCGTAGGCCGCGGCGAAGCCCGCCGCATCGATCAGCAGCCCGGCGGCGACGGGCCCGATCACGTTCGAGAACGCCGGCGCGATGCCGAGCCAGCTGAACACCCGCATGCGCTCGACGCCATCGCGCGCGGCCAGCGCGCCGGTGCGCTGCACGACGATCAGTCCGAGGTTGGCGCCGGCGCCGGCGAGGATGGCGCCGCCGCACAGCAGCACGAAGCGCAACGCGCCGGGCGCCAGCGTCGAGCCGATCGCCAGCGCCACGCCGGCGGCGGTCACGAACACCGCCAGCCGCAACGGACGGTGGTAGCCCAGGCGATCGGCCATGCGGCCGGCGTGCAGCGCCAGCAGCACCGGCGCGGCGGCGAACAGCGCCATCAGCACGCCCACGCGCAGCGGGCTCGCGCCCTCGGCCAGCGCGTCCAGCGGCGCCGCCATGCGCAGCCCGGCCATCGCCGCGTGCACGCCGAGCTGTCCGACGATCAGCGCCAGCAGCACCCCGCCCAGCCGCAGCGGCGGCACCGGGCCGGGTTCAGGGGCCGGCGTCATCGACCTCCTCGCCGCCGGGCAGCAGCTTCTGCGCGCGCCCCTCGGGCAGCGCCTCGACGGTGCGCAACTGGCGCGCCATCGCGCGCGAGCGCACCTCGGCCTGGTCGATCGTGTTGGCCGCCTCCTCGAGCTTCTTCTTGGTCCGCGACAGCACGTCGCCGAACTTCGCGAACTCGGTCTTGACCGCGCCCAGCACCTCCCAGACCTCGGCCGAACGCTTCTCCAGCGCCAGCGTGCGAAAGCCCATCTGCAGGCTGTTCAGCGTCGCCAGCAGCGTCGTCGGTCCGGCGAGCATCACCTTGTGTTCGCGCTGCAGCGCCTCGAACAGACCCGGCCGCCGCAACGCCTCGGCGTACAGGCCCTCGGTGGGCACGAACAGGATCGCGAAGTCGGTGGTGTGCGGCGGCGCGACGTACTTCTCGCGGATCGTCCTGGCCTCCAGCCGCAGCCGGGTCTCGATCGCCTTCGCGGCGGACTCCACCGACGCGGCGTCGGCTCGCTCCTGGGCCTCGAGCAGGCGCTCGTAGTCCTCGCGCGGGAACTTCGCGTCGATCGGCAGCCAGAGCGGCGCCCCGTCGTCGCGCTGGCCCGGCAGCTTGACCGCGAACTCGACGCGCTCGCCGCGCCCGGGCACGGTGGCCACGTTGGCGGCGTACTGCTCGGGCGTGAAGACCTGCTCGAGCAGGCCGGCGAGCTGGACCTCGCCGAAGATCCCGCGCGTCTTCACGTTGGTCAGCACCCGGCTGAGCGAGCCGACATCCCGCGCCAACGCCTGCATGTCGCCCAGGCCCCGGTGCACCTGCTCGAGCCGCTCGGCGACCTGCTTGAAGCTCTCGCCCAGCCGCTGCTCGAGCGTGGCGTCCAGCTTCTCGTCGACCGTCTCGCGCATCTGATCGAGCTTCTTCTCGTTGCCTTCCTGCAGCAGCGCGAGCCGCCGCTCGGTCGCCTCGCCGAGCTTGGCCAGCTGCTCGGCCTGGACCTGGCCGAAGCGCCGCAGCGCAGTGTCCTGCGCCTCGCGGGCGGTCTCGGCCTGCTGCGCCAGCGCCGCCTGGGTGCTGGCGAGCTGGGTTCGGAAGGAGTCGATCTGCTCGTTCTGCGTGCGCGCGACGTCGCCCGACTGGGCCAGCAGCATCTGCTGGAAGGTCCCGAGGTCGGCCCGCGTGCCCTGCGCCTGGCGGCCGATCTCGTCGCGCAGCTCGCGCTCGAGTCGATCGATCGGCTCGGTGTCGGGCCGCCGCAGCGCCAGCCACAGCAGCACGAGCAGGTTCAGCGCGGCAAGCACCGCCAGGGCGATCAGGATCGGTTCGGGCATATGCCATTGTCGCCGTGCCGGACGGGCCGGCCTGCTGCCGACCGGTCGCCGGTGCCCCATGCCGATCCGTGAAATCAATCCTCACGATTCGTATTTGTTCAAATAGAATCGTTGCACCCTGGAGGTCACCGACGGTGCTCAGCCAGGGCGGACAGAAGCGACTTGATCGGAGCCTCCCTCGCGAGGCTCCGCTTTTTTGTCCGGCAGCCGCGCGAGCTGCAGCCTCGTGAGCGCCCCGTACAGCGGCACGCTGATCAGCCGCGACACCAGGCTCGCGACCATCGTGCAGGCCATCAGGCTCAGCACCATCGAGTGGCCGGCGACCATCTCCATCACGATGATGAAGGAGGTCAACGGCGCCTGCGTCACCGCGGCCAGGAAGCCGGCCATGCCCAGCGCGATCAACGCCGGGCGGTCCACGAAGCCGGTCAGCGATGCGACGTCGCTGCCGAGACCGGCACCGATCGCCAGCGAAGGCGCGAAGATGCCGCCTGGCACGCCGCTCCAGGTCGTGATCCAGGTGGCGACGAACTTCAGCAGCGTGTACAGCGGGCCGACGCTGTGCTCGCCCTCCAGCAGGCCGCGCGTCTGCTCGTAGCCGCTGCCGAAGGTCGCGCCGCCGACGGCCAGGCCGATCACCGCCAGCACCAGGCCGCAGGCCGCGGCGAAGCTCACCGGCGCGCGCCGGCGCAGCCGGCTCGCCCAGTCCAGACCACCGCTGGCCGACATGATCAGCAGCCGCGCGAACAGGCCGCCGGCGGCGCCGCACAGCACGGCCACCAGCAGCCCCGGCCAGAACAACGACCAGTTCAGGCCGCTGACGCTGATGACGCCGAAGTAGGTCGCGTTGCCGTAGATCGACACCGACATCAGGCCGGCCAGCACGATGGCGGCGATCAGCAGGCCGCTGCTGCGCTGTTCGGGCCGGCGCGACAGCTCCTCGATCGCGAACATCACGCCGCCGAGCGGCGTGTTGAACGCCGCCGCAATGCCGGCGGCACCGCCGGCGACCAGCAGCCCGTTCTCGTTCACCGTGCTGCGCTCGGGCAGCCAGCGGCGGGCGTGGTGCAGGATGCCGGCGGCGATCTGCACCGACGGCCCTTCTCGGCCGAGCGAGAGCCCGCCGAGCAGCCCGGCGGCGGTCAGGAAGAGCTTGCCGATGCTCATTCGCACGGAGACGAACAGGCCGTGCTGCGCCGAGCTCACCGAGGTGTCCGTGGCCGCCATCACCTGCGGGATCCCCGAGCCGGCGGCGCCGGGCAGGAAGCGCCGCGTCAGCCAGACGATGGACGCGGTGATGGCCGGCATCCACAGCAGCGGCGCCCACCACCAGGCCGCATGCAACTGCGCGAACAGGTGGAAGGCCTTCTCGGCGACCCAGGTGAAGAAGGCCACCGTCAAGCCCGCCGCCGCGGCGAAGGCGAGCACGATGGCCCGCGTCATCCACGGCCGCCAGTCGGTGAATTCGGCGCGCAGCTGCGCGCGCACGTCAGGATGGTGCTGCATCGTCGGCGCTCACCGTCCCCCTTCTATCATTGCGCGATGCCGAACCCAGCCGCCACCGACCTGGACCCGCCGGCGCGCGTGCTGCGCCGCTTCCGCCAGGTGTTCACCGCCGTGCGAACGCACTTCCAGCTCGTCGAGAAGCGCGCCGGCATCGGCGGCGCGCAGTTCTGGGCATTGGGCGTGATCGGCGCGAACCCGGGCTTGGGCGTGACCGGGCTCGCGCGGGCCATGCACGTGCACCAGTCGACGGCCAGCAACCTGGTGCGTGGCCTGGTCGAACGGGACCTGGTGCGCGCCGCGCGCGACGGGCCGGACCGTCGCACGGTGCAGCTTCACCTGCTGCCCAAGGCGCTGGACGTCCTGAAGCGGGCACCCGGGCCCTATGCGGGCGTGCTGCCGCAGGCGCTGGATCGCCTGGACCCGGCCACGCTGATGCGGCTGGAGGCCGACCTCGCCCGGCTGGTTCAGGCCCTCGGCGTGCCCGAGGACGCGCCGGTGGTGCCGCTGGCGCAGCTGTAGCCGGCCGCTCTGGCGCTGCCTCATGCGCGGCGCGCGCGCACCTGAGGATTGATCGGCGTCGGCGGCTCGCCGCCGGTCAGCGCCGCGATCAGGTTGTCCGCCGCCAGGTCGGCCATCGCGCGCCGGGTGCGTTCGGAGGCGCTGGCGATGTGCGGCGTCAGCACCACGTTGGGCAGCGCCAGCAGGCCCGGGTTGAGCCGGGGCTCGCCTTCGAAGACGTCGAGCCCGGCCGCGGCGATGCGGCCCGCGCCGAGCGCCTCGATCAGCGCGGCATCGTCGACGATGCCGCCTCGCGCGATGTTGGTCAGCGTCGCGGTCGGCTTCATCGTCGCCAGTTGAGCAGCGCCGATCGCATGGTGACTTTCGGGGCTGTAGGGCAGCACCAGCACGAGGTGATCCGCCTCGGCGAGCAGCGTCGCCTTGTCGACGTAGCGCGCGCCGATCGGCGCCTCCTGATCCGCCGGCAGCCGCGAGCGGTTGTGGTAGATCACCCGCATGCCGAAGCCGAGCGCGCCGCGGCGGGCGATCGCCTGGCCGATGCGGCCCATGCCCAGGATGCCGAGCGTCGCGCCATGCACGTCGCTGCCGGTGAACATGTCGTAGCGCCACTTCGTCCAATGCCCTTCCCGCAGGTAGCGCTCGCTCTCGGACATGCGGCGGGCGGCGGCCATCATCAGCGCGAAGCCGAAGTCCGCGGTGGTCTCGGTCAGCACATCGGGGGTGTTGGTGGCGAGCACGCCGCGCGCGTCGAAGGCATCGATGTCGAAGTTGTTGTAGCCGACCGCCATGTTCGCGACGACCCGCAGCTGCGGATGGGCGTCGAGCACGGCGGCATCGATGCGCTCGCTGCCGGTGGTCAGCGCGCCGACCTTGCCGGCGAGGCGGCGGATCAGCTCGGCCGGTGCGAACACCTCGTCGGCCTGGTTGTGGTCGACGTCGAAATGCGCACGCAGCCGATCGAGCGTGTCCGGGTAGATCGCACGGGCAACGAGGATCGCGGGCTTCATTGCGGCCTCACTCCATGAAAGTGGCGAACTCGGCGACCGGCGCGCGCTGGGTGACCAGGCTGTTCTCGATGGCGTCGGGGTCGGCATGGCCCAGCGACATGCCGCAGACGACCATGTCGGTGGCCGGCATGCCGATGTGCTCGGCGATGATGCGGTGGAACTGCGTGAACGCGGCCTGCGGGCAGGTGTCCAGGCCGCGCGCGCGGGCGGCGACCATCAGCGCCTCGAGGAACATGCCGTAGTCGAGCCAGCTGCCCTGCTGCATATGGCGGTCGATCGTGAAGATCAGGCCGACCGGGGCGTCGAAGAACCGGTAGTTGCGGCCGTGCTGAGCGTGCATGCGCGCCTTGTCGGTCTTGCCGATGCCGAGCAGCCCGTACAGGTCCCAGCCGACCTTGCGCCGGCGATCGATGTACGGCGACTTCCACTCGGTCGGGTAGTAGGCGTACTCCTCGGTGTGGCGGGCGCGTTCGTCGGGGTCGTCGTAGGCGGCGCGGATCTTCTCCGACAGCGTCTGGCGCGCCCGGCCGGTCAGCACCGTGACCTTCCACGGCTGCGTGTTGGTGCCCGACGGGGCACGCGAGGCGACGGCGAGGATCTCCTCGATCGTCTGCCGCGGCACCGGCGTGGGCAGGAAGGCACGCACCGATCGGCGCGAGGTGATCGCATGGTCGACGGCGACGGTCTGTTCGGCGGCGTTCATGCCGCGCATTGTTCCATCCTCCAGCGCTGCCAATGCGCCAGCGCCGCGGCAATGGTGCGCTGCTGGATCGCCACCGTCACCGCCAGGTCGCGGCCGTAGCCGCCGGCCATCGACACCGCGACCGGCAGCCGACGCCGGGCCAGCGCGTCGAAGACGCGGCGGTCGCGCTCGGCCAGGCCGTCGGCGCTGAGCCTCAGGCGGCCGAGGCGGTCGTTCTCGTGCGGATCGGCGCCGGCGAGGTAGAAGGCCAGGCCGGGCGGATGCCCGGCCGTGCGTGCCCAGGCCTGCGTCAGGGCATCGTCCAGCGCGCGCAGGTACGCCTCGTCGCCGCAGCCGTCGGGCAGTTCGACGTCGAGGTCGCTGCGCTCCTTGCGCGCCGGGAAGTTGCGCGCGCCGTGCAGCGACAGCGTGAACACGCTCGGATCGTCGGCGAACACATGCGCGGTGCCGTTGCCTTGATGCACGTCGAGGTCGATCACGATCACCCGCAGCTGCCGCTGCGCGGCGCCGTGGCGCCGATGGTGCTCGGCCTGCATGAGCCGCGCGGCCACCGCGACATCGTTGAACACGCAGTAGCCGGAGCCCCGGTCGGAATACGCATGGTGGGTGCCACCGGCGAGGTTCACGGCCACGCCCTCGACGAGCGCCGTGCGCGCCGCGGCGATCGTCGCGCCGACCGATCGCCGGGAACGCTCGGCCATGCGCTCGGACCACGGAAAGCCGATCTCCCGCTGCTGCGCCGGCGACAGCAGGCCCTCGGCGACGGCGCGCACGTACTGCGGCGTGTGCACCAGCGCGAGCTCGCCGTCGCTGGCCGGCGGCGCCTCGCGCACGACGGCCGCCGGAAGCTCTCGCTCGACCGCCTCGCGCAGCTGGCGGTACTTCGTCATCGGGAAGGTGTGCCCCGGCGGCAGCGGCAGCACGAAATGGTCGGAGTGGTAGCACTGCATACCGCCGGCCATTCTGCCCAAGCGCCGTCATCGGCGATCGGATAGGGCCGCACCCCTAGAATGTTGCACCGCAACAAAAAGAGCTTGCAAAGGCCGCTGGCGCCTCTATACTTCGTTCCATGCTGCACTGCAACATAGGAAGCACGGGCAGCACGACTCCCGCTAACCCCCTGATCGGAGATCATGATGACCCCCTTCACCGCTGAACAGATGATGGCCGCCCACAAGGCCAACGTCGAAACCCTCTTCGGCCTGACCAACAAGGCCTTCGAAGGCGTCGAGAAGCTCGTCGAGCTGAACCTGCAGGTCGCCAAGACCTCGCTGGACGAGGCCGCCAAGACGACGTCGTCGGCCCTGTCCGTCAAGGACGCCCAGGAACTCCTGGCCCTGCAGGCCAGCCTGCTGCAGCCGAGCGCCGAGAAGGCCGCCGCCTACAGCCGCCACGTCTACGACATCGTCTCGGGCACCAACGCCGAAGTGACGAAGGTCGCGGAAGAGCAGATCGCCGACGCGCAGAAGGCCATGCTGACGATGGTCGACACCGCGGTCAAGAACGCCCCGGCTGGCACCGAGAACGCCGTCGCGCTGGTCAAGTCGGCCGTCGCCGCCGCGAACAACGCGTTCGAGAGCGTGCAGAAGGCCACCAAGCAGGCCGCCGAAGTCGCCGAAGCCAACTTCCAGGCCGTGACCGAGACCGCCGTCAAGGCCAGCAAGACGGCTGCCAAGACCCGTCGCGCCGCCTGAAGGCGCGCGCAGAGCACCAAAGGGGAACTTCGCCGCGCGAGCGGGCTCTGACAAAGGCCCCTAGCGGGGCATTCTCCTCGGTACTCTGATCGGTACCCTCGGCCCGGCGATTGCCGGGCCTTTTTTTGCCCGCGCTACAGGGTCTTGGCGAAGATCGCCTCGCGCAGCGCCGGCAGCGCGCGCTGCGCCGCCTCGCGGCCGGCCTGGATGGCCCGGTTGCGTGCGCCGAAGTCGGTGCCGGCGACACCGGACAGCGCAGGTCGCAGCACGACGTCCGCATCGCGCAGTTCGAACCGGTTGATGCTGCGGCTCATGATCGAGAAGGTCTGCAGCAGCAGGCGCACCGCGTCGCCGGTGGCTTGCCCTTCCGGCGCCTCGCTGATGTCGACCGCGATCACCACTTCGGCGCCCATCCGGCGCGCGAAGCTCACCGGCACCGGCGCCACCAGCCCGCCATCGACGTACTCGCGCTCGCCGATGCGGACCGGCTGGAACACCGCCGGCACGGCGCTGGACGCGCGCACCGCCAGCCCGGTATCCCCGCGCTGGAACAGGATCCCCGCGCCGCTGTCGAGATCGGTCGCGACGATGCCCAGCGGCTTGCTCATGGCCTCGATCGGCCGGCCGCCGGTGACTCGACGCACGTAGCGCGCGAGCGCGTCGCCGCGGATCAGCGCGCGGCCGGGGAAGGCCCAGTCGGCGAGCGTCGTCTCGTCCATGCTGGCGGCCGCCTCGCCGAGGCGGGTGCCGTCCAGACCGGCGGCATACAGCGCCGCAACGAGGCTTCCGGCGGAAGTGCCGACGACAAGGTCCGGCCGGATTCCGGCCTCCTCGAGCACCTGGATCACGCCGATGTGCGCGAAGCCGCGCGCGGCCCCGCCCCCCAGCGCCAGGCCGATGCGCGGCGGCTTGGGCGTCGGCGCCGCGACGGTCGGGGCCGGCGTGGGCACCGGCACCACCGGCGGCGTCTGGCAGCCCACGAGCGCCATCAGGCTGGTCACGAGCAGCAGCAGGAGACGTCGCTGCCCGGGTTCTATATTTCTCACAGGAATATGCATCCAATTAATCTGTATTTCACAGCATAAGCATCGGCTCCTAGAGTGCCACTCCTCGCAGGAACCTTTGCCCATGTACCGCTACACCGATTTCGACCGCCAGTTCGTGCGCCAGCGCGCGGCGCAGTTCCGCGACCAGCTCGAGCGCTGGCAGGCGGGCGAACTGGCCGAGGACCACTTCCGGCCGCTGCGGCTACAGAACGGCTGGTACGTGCAGCGCCACGCGCCGATGCTGCGCGTGGCGGTGCCGTACGGCGAATTGTCGAGCCGGCAGTTGAAGACGCTGGCGCGCATCGCGCGGGACTTCGACCTGCAGGACGAAGGGCTGCCCACCGAACGCGGCGGCTTCGGTCACTTCACGACGCGCCAGAACCTGCAGTTCAACTGGATCCCGCTGGCCCGGGCGGCCGACGTGATGGACCTGCTGGCCGAAGCCGACCTGCACGGCATCCAGACCAGCGGCAACTGCATCCGCAACATCACCACCGACGCGCTGGCCGGCATCGCCCCCGACGAGGTGATCGACCCGCGCCCCTACTGCGAGATCCTGCGCCAGTGGAGCACGCTGCACCCCGAGTTCGCCTTCCTGCCGCGCAAGTTCAAGATCGCGGTGACCGGCGCGAAGGAGGATCGCGCGGCGATCGCCTGGCACGACATCGGGCTGCGTCTGCGCAACAACGACGCGGGCGAAGTCGGCTTCACCGTGCTGGTCGGCGGGGGCATGGGGCGCACGCCGATCGTCGCCACCGAGGTCGCGGCCTTCGTGCCGTGGGCGCAGATCCTCGTCTTCATCGAGGCGATCGTTCGCGTCTACAACCGCTACGGCCGGCGCGACAACGCCTACAAGGCGCGCATCAAGATCCTCGTGAAGGCCGAAGGCCAGGCCTTCGTCGACGCAGTCAACGCCGAGTTCGCCGCGCTGATGGCCGAGCCGCACCCGCAGCTCGTGCCGCAGGCCGAGTTCGACCGCATCGTCGCCGGCTTCCAGCCCGCACCGGTGCTGCGCGCCGCGATCGCCGAACAGCCGCCGCGCACCGACATGCCGCCGTCCTACCTGCGCTGGCTCGAGCGCAACGTGCACCCGCACCGCCAGGCCGGCTACCGCGCGGTGACGCTGTCGCTGAAGCGGCCGGGCCTGCCGCCCGGCGACGTCACCGCCGAGCAGATGGAGGACGCCGCGATCCTCGCCGAGCGGTTCAGCCTCGGCGAACTGCGCGTCACCCACGACCAGAACCTGGTGCTGCCCTGGGTCCGCCACGACGAGCTGCCCGCGCTGTGGCAGGCCGCGCGCGCCTGGGGCTTCGCGACGCCGAACATCGGCCTGCTGACCGACATGATCGCCTGCCCCGGCGGCGACCTCTGCGCGCTGGCCAACGCCCGCACGCTGCCGATCGCCGTGGCGATCCAGGAGCGCCTCGACGACCTGGACCTGCTCCACGACCTCGGCGACATCGATCTGCATATGAGCGGCTGCATGAACAGCTGCGGCCATCACCACAGCGGCCACATCGGCATCCTCGGCGTCGACAAGGACGGCGCCGAGTGGTACCAGGTCACGCTCGGCGGCGCCGACGGCAGCGCGCGCGGCGGCAACGCCGTGCCGGGCAAGGTCATCGGCCCGGCCTTTGCCGCCGACGAGGTGCCCGACGTGGTGGAGGCCGTGCTCGAGGTCTACCGCCACGAGCGCCGTGACGGTGAGCGCTTCGTCGACGCCGTGCGCCGCCTCGGAATCACGCCCTTCCGCACCGCCGCCGACGCGGTGCGTCACGCCACCGCGCGGGTTCCCGCCACCGCCGACTGAGGACACGGCCATGCAACTGATCGCCCCCGACGCCCCGCTGCCCGAAGCCGCCCTCGCCTGGGACAACACGGTCGACCCCCTGCGCCACGCCGATGCCGTCCAGAAGGCGCCGGTGATCGCGCTGCACTTCCCGAAGTGGACCGACGGCCGCGCCTATTCGCAGGCGGTGCTGCTGCGCGCGCGGCTGCGCTACGCGGGCGAGATCCGCGCCACCGGCGAAGTCCTCGTCGACATGCTGCCGCTGCTGCGACGCTGCGGCTTCGACTCGGCGCAACTGCGCGCCGGCCAGAGCGTCGAGGCCGCCGAGCGCTCGATGCGCTTCTTCCCCGGTCACTACCAGGCCGACGCCGTCGGCGGCGCGCCCCGCTTCCAGGCCAGCGCGGCGAACGGCCGATGACCGGCGCGATCGGTCTGCACGCCCGCCGCACCCGAGGCTTCGACGCGCGCGTGGCGCACGCCGGCGCCCTGCTGCGCGAGGCCGCCGAGGACCACGTCGGCCGCATCGTTCAGGTCAGCAGCCTCGGCGCCGAAGGCATGGTGCTGACCGACCTGATCGCGCGCCAGCGGCTGCCGGTGACCGTCTCGACGCTGGACACCGGGATGCTGCATGCCGAGACGCGCGCGCTGATCCCGCGCATCGCCGAGCGCTACGGCATCGAGGTGCAGGTCTTCCGCCCGCGCGAGGAGGCCGTCGTTCAGTTCGTGCGCCGCCATGGCGAGCGCGCGATGTACCAGAGCGTCGAGCAGCGCAAGGCCTGCTGCGCGCTGCGCAAGCTCGAGCCGATGCAGCGGCTGCTGGCCGGCCACAGCGCCTGGATCACCGGGCTGCGCCGCGAGCAGTCGGCGCACCGTGGCGCGGTGCCCTTCTTCGCGATCGACGACGCCGGCCGCGAGAAGTTCTGCCCGCTCGCCGACTGGAGCGAGGCCGACGTCTGGCACTACATCGCCAGCCGCGACGTGCCCTACAACCCGCTGCACGACCGGCACTTCCCGAGCATCGGCTGCGCGCCCTGCACGCGCGCCGTCTCCGCCGGCGAGGATCCGCGGGCCGGCCGCTGGTGGTGGGAGCAGGGCGAGGCCAAGGAGTGCGGCCTGCACCTCAGACCCGAGGTGACGACGTGACGGGTCGCGTGGTCTTCATCGGCGCCGGCCCCGGCGCGGCCGACCTGATCACGGTGCGCGGCGCGCGCCGCCTGGCCGAGGCCGACGTGGTGCTGTTCGACGCGCTGACCGACCCGGCGCTGCGCGAGCTCGCGCCACGGGCGAAGTGGATCGACGTCGGCAAGCGCGGCTTCTGCCGCTCCGCGGGCCAGGCCGAGATCGATGCGCTGCTGGTGCGCTGCGCGCGCGAGCACGACCTCGTCGTGCGCCTGAAGGGCGGCGACCCGTGCGTGTTCGGCCGCCTCGAGGAGGAGCTCGAGGCGCTCGCCGCGGCCGGCATCGACGGCGAGGTAGTGCCCGGCATCACCGCCGCGATCGCCGCCGCGGCAGCCACGCAGCGCCCGCTGACGCGGCGCGGCAGCGGCCGCAGCGGCAGCCTGAGCACGGCGATGACGCGCGACGGCCGGCTGCGCGCGCGGCCCGGTGCGAGGGGAGGCCGCTAGACTGC
>CALJUI010000123.1 GCA_937975735.1 uncultured Rubrivivax sp. | reverse complement strand
AGACGGGGTTGCCGTAGGCTATGGAGGCCGTGTAGGTGTGCGTGCCGAAGGTGCCTGTGCCGATGGTGCCAAAGGCGTTCACGTAGTTCGACTCGTACCAGTGGTTCGAGCGGACTTGAGCGAAGGACCGCCAGAACGCATGGCCAGCCCAACTGGCCTGCTGCCCACCGGGCAGACTCGCGCACGTGGCTGGCAACCCTCAGTCTGCATCCGCACGGTCTCCTCTGTCGCGCTCCGGCTTGCTGGCCACTTGGTGCGGCTGGCGCGCAACAGCCCTTGCCAGCCGATCCGACACCAGTTGGCCAACGACGCCCGAATCCTCGACGATTTCCACGTCACCCGAGTGCCTGAGGATGTCCATGGCAAGTTCGGTCGGATTCGTGTAGGGCAGTTTCAGTTCGTAGGCCCCGTGGTCTGCCCAGCGCGTCTCTTGCTTCGGGTGCCACTCCTCGCGGCTGACCCACTGCGCCACCTGGGGCGCGAAGCGCAGCGTCACCCATGCCGGGCGCGAGCCGGCGTAGATGCCGTAGCCGCCGTCCATCTCCTGCTGCACCTGCCTGAGCGGCACCTCCCTGGCCTTGTCGTCCAGCACGGTCGCGTCCTGGATGGCGTCGAGCGCGAAGCGCCGCAGCCCGTCGCTGCGGTGGCACCAGGCGTCCAGGTACCAGGTGTTGCGGTGGTGAACCATGCGCTGCGGCGACACGTCGCGCTCGGTCACCTCGCGGGTGAGGTAGCGAAGGTGCATCTGCCGCCGCCGGACCAGCGCATCGACCACGCGCTCGAAGGCCCGCGTGGGCACCGGGCGGCGGGCCGTGCCGACGATCTTCACGCGCTTGACGATGGCCTTGGCCTCCGCCTCGGTCGTGCCGAGCATCTCGTGGATGCGCTCGAGCAGTGGCTGCAGGTGGCGGCCCAGGACGCCATCACCATCGAGCTCGCTGAGCAGCTGGTGCGCCATCAGCAGGCTGTAGAGCTCGCGCTCGTCGAACCACAATCCTGGCAGCTCGTGGCGTGCGCCGCGCGCGCCGGGCGCAAAGCGGTAGCCGTTGGCGAAGCGGTCGTACTCGATCGGCGCGCCCAGCCGGTCGCGCAGGTACTCCAGGTCGCGCTTGAGCGTGGCGCGCGAGACCTCCAGCTCGTCCAGCAGGTCCTGGAAGCTCACGGTCCCGCGGGCCTTGATCAGCGCTTCGATGCGGTACAGGCGTTCGGTCTTGCTCATGGCGCCCCTCCTACAGCGTGGCGGATCATGCGTAGTCCGCCTCCAGCGTCCGGGCCTGCGGGTCGACGCCCGCGTAGCTGACCAGCCGCACGTCCAGGTCGAAGTCCCGGCAGGCGTCGAGCGCTCGCCGCATCGCCGCGTCGATCCAGTCCGGGTCATTGCCGAAGGCCCCGCCGCCCAGTCTGGTCAGTAGCACGACGTTGGACCTGGCCGCCGCGGCGTTCTGGCACGCAGCCAGCAGCGTCGCCTCGTAAGCGGCCTCCAGCACCAGGGTGGCGAACCGCGGCCACATCCATGGTGGTATCCCGCTGTAGGCGACCGGCAGGGCCGAGCAGTAGGCCTGCGACACGACCGCGCCGGCGGGCCCGTCGGTCACCTCCACCTGCCACTGCAGCCCGATGCGCAGCCGGGCGCGCAGCGCATCGCGCCCGGCCTCGTCGAGGCCGGCCAGGTGCGACTCGATCGTCTGCAGACCGTCGGGCGTGCACAGCGCATAGCCATTGCGCATGGCCCACAGCTCCCCAGGGCGCCGGCCCAGAGACTCCGCCAGGGCCAGGCCCATGTCGGCCAGCATGTCGAGCTGCCTTTCGGCCGTCTGCCCTTCCCCTCCGCCCACCGGGACGAAGTAGTTGCGCCAGATCGTGCCCGCCCCTGCGGCGATGGCGCAGGCTGGCCCCTGGGTCCGGTCGAACTGGTAGCGCGAGACCCCATGCTCGGGCGTGACCTGCGGCGAGGTCATCTCCAGCAGGTTGAACTGCGACGCGACCTGGAACAGCGCGCCGGCGTGCGCGGGCTCGCCGTGCATCTTGCGGGCGTCGCCGACAACGTTGCGTAGCTGCAGGCGCCCCCGCGGCGCGCCGGTGGACTTCACCCGGTCACGCAGCTCCGCCAGTGACGGCGTCTCAAACTGGCCGATGCCGTAGCGGCGGCCGTTGACCTTGGACACCAGGTGACCGTCCTCGACGGCCAGTCGCCCGCGGGTGCCGTGGTAGTCGGTCTCCTCGAAGCCGGTCAGGCGCTCGAACCAGCTCATGCCCGTCGCGCTTCAGGCGAAGCAGGCACGTGGCCGTGAGGTTGGGCCGGACTGGCGAGCATCAAGCTTCTGGCGGTGGGTGTTGTTGCTAGGCGGGGCGGCCCATGCTGCGCCGGACCCTATACGTTTGCTGGCTCAGATTCTGAGCCTGCAGGGCGTCCGACAGCATGGGGCCCGCCCTATCGGACATTGGGGGGAGGCTCACGTCATGAGCCAGCGGCCGCGCAGACTGGCCTCCAGGTCGGGCATGGTGCCCGCCACCATCGAGGAGACCCCCATGGACTGCGTTGCCATCGCCCCCGGCGCGACCTTCGACGAGGCCGCGAGCCCCACGGCCTTCGAGATCGGCTGGGACTACGCACGCCACCGCCTGGTGCCGCCGGCCGATCACCTGCACGCGGGCCATCCGGTGCGCCAGGGCTGGGAGGCCGGGCAGGCGGTGTTCGGCACCCGCACCCGGGAGGCCACGCCGCATGTGCGCAAGTGGCTGCAGCTGCGCCTGGGTGCCTGGCTGCGCGGCAAGGCCTTTGAGGGCGTGGGCGTGACGCCGGCCTTCCTGCGCCGCATCGACGTGCCCGTGTGCCCGATCACCGGGGAGGTGCTGACCCATGGCACCGGCAGGCCGAGCGATGCCTCGGTCGACCGTGTCAACAACGCCGCCGGCTACCGCGTGGGCAAGCTGGCCGAGATGA
>CALJUI010000122.1 GCA_937975735.1 uncultured Rubrivivax sp. | reverse complement strand
CGGCGGAGGCGACGATGGAACTGAAGTGGCTCGACGACTACATCGCGCTGATCGAGGCGGGCACCTTCTCGGCCGCCGCCGAGCGCCGCCACGTGTCGCAGCCGGCGTTCTCGCGGCGCATCCAGATGCTCGAGGACTGGCTCGGCGTCGCACTGGTCGACCGCACGCGCAAGCCGATCCGGTTCACGCCCGCGGCGCAGGCCCACGAGGCGGCGATCCGCAGCCTGGTGGCCCGGATCTACGAGTTTCGGGCGGAGCTGAAGTCGGAGGCGATCGACAGCACGGGCATCACCATCGCCGCGCAGCACACGCTCGCGGCGGCCTACCTGCCCGGGCTGATGGACCGGCTGCGGCGCCTGCACCCGGACCAGGGCCTGCGGATCCGGTCGGAGAACCGCGCCGACAGCGTGGCGATGCTGATGCGCGGCCAAGCCGAGGTGCTGATCACCTACGAGACCGCGCAGGCGCCCTGCGGCATTCCGGCACCGATCGCCCAACGCCATCTGCTGGGTCAGGACGCGCTCGTGCTCGTCGCCTGCCCGGCGCTGCACAAGTCGCTGCGGCTGCGGCGGGAGGGCGAGTCGGTGCCGATGCTGTGCTTCCCGCCGGACAGCTTCTTCGGGCAGGTGCTGCGGGTCGAGGCGATGCCGGCGCTGATGCGCCGCCACCCCGTCCTGGTGCGCTGCGTCAGCGAGTTCGCGATGGGCCTGCGCGAGCTTGCCCTGGTGGGCCAGGGCGCCGCCTGGTTGCCCGAGTTGCTGGTGGCCGAGGACATCCGGGCCGGCCGGCTGCTGGTCCTCAAGACCCTGGGGCTCGCGGTGCCGATGGACATCGTCATGTATGCGGCGACCGACGAGTCGCCGCAAGGGGCGGGGCGGCGTGCGCTGGTGCTGTCGCTGCGCGAAGGCGCCGGGCCGCAGCGACCGGCGCGACGCTCCGGCGCTGCCGGCAGGCCGGTCAGGACCCTGGCTCGCCCAGGTCCCAGAACAGCCCGGCCATGATCTGCAGCGCCTCGCGCGCCACCGGCCGCAGCAGGTGCTCGTCGGGCGCGTGTTGGCAGCAGCCGGGATAGCTGTGCGGGATCCACACCGTCGGCAGGCCGAGGCCGACGGCGAACACGTCGTTCGGCAGCGAGCCGCCGAGGTTGGGCAGCAGCACCGGGCATTTCGAAGTGCTGCGCTCGATCGAGGCCAGCGTGAAGCGCACCCAGGGGTGGTCCGGGTCCAGCCTAGTCGCGGCCATGCCCTCCGGTTCGCCGACGCGCACCAGGCCGAGGCCGTGCTGGTCCAGGTGCGCCTGCACCCGCTCGCGCAGGTTCGAGACGTCGGTGCCGACGACGTAGCGCAGGTGCATCGTCGCCTTCGCCCCCGGCGGGATCGCGTTGACGGGGAAGTCGGGGTTGCCGGTGCGGAAGGCCAGCACCTCCAGCGTGTTCCAGCCGAAGACGCGCTCGGCCGGCGTCAGGCCCGGCTCGCCCCAGTCGGCGTCGATGGTCGGGTCGCCGGGGTCGCCACCGACAACCAAACCCGCGACCGCGGCACGCACGTTGGCCGGGATCGGCGGCGGCCGCAGCGCGTCGATCAGGATCCGGCCTCGGCCGTCGACCAGGCTGGCGATCGCCGCGGCCAGCACCGTGCCCGGGTTGCGCAGCAGGCCTCCCCAGTTGCCCGAGTGGTGGGCGCCGTCGCGCAGATCGATCGTCAGGTCGAAGTTCATCACCCCGCGCGAGCCGAGGAAGACGGTCGGTGCGTCGGCGCGCAGGCGCGGGCCGTCGCTGGCGATCAGCACGTCGGCGGCGAGTTGATCGCGGTGCGCCGCGCAGAACTCGGCCAGGCCCGGCGAGCCGGTCTCCTCGCCGGTCTCGATCAGCCAGACGACGTTGAAGCCGAGCCGGCCGTCGCGCTGCGCCAGCACCGCTGCCAGCGCGGCCAGGTTGATGCTGTGCTGACCCTTGTTGTCGGCGGTGCCGCGGCCGTACAGGCGCTCGCCGTCGGCGGCGAGCTGCCACGGGCCCTGGCCGCGCGTCCATGATGCGTCCTGGCAGCGGATCACGTCGCCGTGGCCGTACATCAGCACCGTCGGGCGGTCGGCGGCTTCGATGCGCTTGGCGATCAGCAGCGGGCCGTGGCGGCCATCGGGGTTGTCGAAGAGCCGGCCTTCGAAGCCCAGCGCGTCCAGGCTCGGCATCATCTCGTCGACGAGATAGGCGCGCAGCGCCGGGCCGCTGTCGGCCTCCTGGCTGGCGCTGCGGATCGCGACCCGGCGCGCCAGATCGCGCTCGAAGGCGCCGTCGTCGAGCTGTGCCGCCGCGGCGGCCAGCGCCCGTTGGCGGCTCACGCTTCGGGGCTCTTGGCCAGCAAGGTGAAATGCTCCACCGTCGGCGGGGACGCGAAGAACGGCCCGACGATCGCGCGCCATTCGGCGAAGGCCGGGCTGCCACGGAAGTGCACCGTGTGATCCTCCAGCGTCTCCCAGAAGATCATCAGCAGGTAGCGCTCGGGCGACTCGATGCTCTTGTTGACCTTCCAGCCCTGGAATCCCTTGGCGCGGCTGATCACGGTGGTCACGCCCTTGACGATGGCTTCGTCGAAATCGGCCTGGCGGCCGGGCTGGATGCGGATGTCGGCGACTTCGAGAATCATGGCTGGTCTCCTGGTTCAAACTCGTTCGAGGATGACAGCAATGCCCTGGCCGACGCCGATGCACATCGTGCACAGCGCGTAGCGGCCCTGGATGCGGTGCAGCTGGTTGACCGCTGTGGTGGCCAGCCGCGCGCCGCTGGCGCCGAGCGGATGGCCGAGCGCGATCGCGCCGCCGTTCGGGTTCACGCGCTGATCGTCGTCGGCCACGCCGAGCTGGCGCAGCACCGCGAGTCCCTGGGCGGCGAAGGCCTCGTTGAGCTCGATGACGTCCATCTGCGCGATCGTCAGGCCGGTCAGCGCCAGCACCTTCTGCGTCGCCGGCGCCGGGCCGATGCCCATGATGCGCGGCGCGACCCCGGCGGTGGCCATGCCGACGACGCGCGCGCGCGGCGTCAGGCCGTGCGTCTTGGCCGCCGTCTCGCTGGCCAACAGCAGCGCGCAGGCGCCGTCGTTGACGCCGCTGGCGTTGCCGGCGGTCACCGTGCCGTCGGGCTTGACGATCGGCTTGAGCCGGGCCAGCGCCTCAGCCGAGGTCTCGCGCGGGTGCTCGTCGCGGTCGACGACGATCGGCTCGCCCTTCTTCTGCGGGATCGTCACGGGCACGATCTCGGCGTCGAAGAAGCCGGACTGCTGCGCCGCCACCGCCTTGCGCTGCGAGGCCAGCGCCATGCGGTCCTGCGCGGCGCGGTCGATGCCGAACTCGGCGGCGACGTTCTCGGCGGTCTCGGGCATCGAGTCGATGCCGTACTGCGACTTCATCAGCCTGTTCACGAAGCGCCAGCCGATGGTCGTGTCGTAGACCGCGTTGGCACGGCCGAAGGCGGTCTCGGCCTTGGGCATCACGAAGGGCGCCCGGCTCATGCTCTCGACGCCGCCGGCGATCACCAGTTCGGCCTCGCCGCAGCGGATGGCGCGCGCCGCCGATCCGACCGCGTCCAGGCCCGAGCCGCACAGGCGGTTGATCGTCGCGCCCGGCACCTCGATCGGCAGCCCGGCCAGCAGCGCGCTCATCCGGGCGACGTTGCGGTTGTCCTCGCCGGCCTGGTTGGCACAGCCGTAGAGCACGTCGGCGACCGCCGACCAGTCCAGGTCGGGGTGACGGTCCATCAGCGCGCGGATCGGCACGGCACCCAGGTCGTCGGCGCGCACCGAAGACAACGCACCGCCGTAGCGGCCGAACGGAGTGCGCACTGCGTCACAAATGAAAGCGGTCCGGGTCATTTCTCATCGCTCCTTCGCCCGAACTGTAGGCCCTGGCCGTCAAGTTCGTCACCCGGGATGCCGAAACCAGGGGCTCACGCGGCCTCCCGCTGCGCTCAACCAGCACCTCAAGTCGCCTCGCCGTCATGTCGAACACGGTTGCCGTCCAGGACCTCTGCGTGGGCATGTACGTCCACCTCGACCTGGG
>CALJUI010000121.1 GCA_937975735.1 uncultured Rubrivivax sp. | reverse complement strand
AGGATCGGCCAGCCGGTCTCGGTCTGCCAGTAGTTGTCGATGATCGGCCGGCCCAGCGCCTCGGCGATCCAGGCCGCGGTCGGCTCGTCCAGCGGTTCGCCGGCGAGGAACAGCGCGCGCAGGCTGGACAGGTCGTGCTTCTTGAGTGCCGCCGGGTCCTGCTTCTTCAGCACCCGCACCGCGGTCGGCGCGCTGAACATCGAGGTCACCTTGTACTTCTCGACCAGGCTCCACCAGATCGCCGCGTCGGGGCGGATCGGCAGGCCCTCGTACATGATCGTCGCCATGCCGGCGATCAGCGGGCCGTAGACGATGTAGCTGTGGCCGACGACCCAGCCGATGTCGCTGGTGGAGAAGTAGGTCTCGCCGGCGTTGCCCAGGTAGATGTGCTTCATGCTCGCCGCCAGCGCCACCGCGTAGCCACCGGTGTCGCGCTGAACGCCCTTGGGCGTGCCCGTGGTGCCGCTGGTGTACAGCGTGTAGCTCGGGTGCGTCGCGTCGACCCAGGTGCAGGGCACGCGGCTGGCCATGTGCTTGTCGCGCAGGGATGCGTAGTCGACGTCGCGGCCCTCGGTGCGCGCCATCTCGGCCAGGCCGCGGTCGACCAGCAGCACCTTGGCCGGCTTGTGCTTGGCGAGCCGGATCGCCTCGTCGAGCAGCGGCTTGTAGGGCACGACCTTGCCGCCCCGGCTGCCGGCGTCGGCGCTGACGATGACCGTCGGCGCGGCGTCGTCGATGCGGCTGGCCAGGCTCTTGCTGGCGAAGCCGCCGAAGACCACCGAGTGGAGCGCGCCGATGCGCGTGCACGCGAGCATCGCGAACGCGGCCTCCGGGATCATCGGCATGTAGACCAGCACGCGGTCGCCCTGCTTGACGCCGAGCTCGATCAGCATCGCCGCCATGCGCTCGACCTCGGCCTGCAGCTGCGCGAAGCTGTAGACGACCTCCTTGTCGGTCTCGGTCGAGACGAAGATCAACGCGTTGCGGTCCGGGTGCTTGGCCGCATGACGGTCGACCGCGTTGTGGCACAGATTGGTCTGCCCGCCGACGAACCACTTCGCGAATGGCGGCCGGCTGTAGTCGCAGACCTGGGTGAAGGGTTTGTGCCAGTCGATCAACTGCGCCTGTTCGCTCCAGAACCGGTCTCGGTCCTCGATCGAGCGGCGGTGGAATTCGGCATAGTCGGCCATCGGCGTCTCCAGAGTCGCGGTATGTCGCGAACGATTAGGGCGACCGGCGCTGACAATCTCCTGACTGCCCGGGCGCTTCAGTCGATCCTGACGACGAATCGGCCCGTGACCTTGCCCGACATCAAATCGGCAGCACGTGCCTGGGCCTGCGCCAGCGGGATCTCGTGCGCGACGCGCTCGAGCGTCTCGGGGTCGATGTCGCGGGCGAGCCGGTCCCAGGCCTGCTGGCGCAGCGCCCGCGGCGCCATCACGCTGTCGATGCCGGCGAGCGTCACGCTGCGAAGGATGAAGGGCATCACGGTGCCCGGCAGGTCGGCGCCCTGCGCGAGCCCGCAGGCGGCGACGACCCCGCCGTAGCGCACCTGCGCCAGCACGTTGACCAGCGTGTGGCTGCCGACCGCGTCGACCGCGGCCGTCCAGCGCTCCTTCTGCAGCGGCTTGCCGGCCTGGGCGAACTCGGCGCGGTCGATGATCGACGCCGCGCCCAGGCCCGTCAGGTAGTCGGCCTCCTGGGCCTTGCCGCTGGCCGCGACGACGCGGTAGCCGAGCCGGGACAGCAGCATGATCGCGACGCTGCCCACGCCGCCCGTGGCGCCGGTGACGAGGACGTCGCCGTCGCCGGGCTTGACGCCGTGACGCTCGAGCGCCAGCACGCACAGCATCGCCGTGTATCCCGCGGTGCCGATGGCCATCGCCTGGCGCGCAGTGAAGGCGGTCGGCAGCTTCACGAGCCAGTCGCCCTGGAGCCGGGCACGCTGCGCCAGGCAGCCCCAGTGCGTCTCGCCGACGCCCCAGCCGTTGTGCACGAAACGGTCGCCGGCCTTCCAGTCCGGATGCTTGCTCTCGACCACGACGCCGGCGCCGTCGATGCCCGGCACCATCGGCCACTTGCGCACCACCGGCGCCTTGTTCGTGATCGCCAGGCCGTCCTTGTAGTTCAGCGTCGAGTACTCGGGCTGGACCAGCACGTCGCCTTCGGGCAGCCGGGCCTCGTCGATCTCGGTCAACGAGCAGGCAACGCCGTCGTCCTTCTTCTCCAGCAGCAGGGCCTTGAACATCTTCACTCTCCTCGTGGTGGTCTCGCCGCCCGCGCATTGACGCGCGGGGAACACGCTCCTATTCTGCCGGCCGTGAAACCGCGCCGGAACCTTGTCGTCCTGACCGCCCTGCTCGCGCTGGCCGCCAGCGCACCGGCGGCGCCCGCCGACGGCGATGCCCTGCTGCAGCTGCTACGCGAGCGCGGGCTGGTCGCTGCCGAGTCGGTCAAGCGCACCGCCAGCCAGCTCGTGCTGGCGGCGATGAACTTCATCGACACGCCCTACCGCCGCGGCGGCAACGCCGCCGAGACCGGATTCGACTGCAGCGGCTTCACGCGCCACGTCTTCGATCTGGCGCTGGGCCTGCGCCTGCCGCGCCGCGCCGACGAACAGGCGCACGACCGGCAGTTGCAGCCGATCGACCGCGACGCGCTGCAG
This sequence comes from uncultured Rubrivivax sp., assembly GCA_937975735.1. GTDB lineage: Bacteria > Pseudomonadota > Gammaproteobacteria > Burkholderiales > Burkholderiaceae_C > Rubrivivax. The sequence goes on along the minus strand of CALJUI010000121.1, from coordinate 858 downwards.
CCCGGCGACCTGGTGTTCTTCAACACCATGCGGCGGACCTTCTCGCACGTCGGCATCTACATCGGCGACGGCCGCTTCATCCATGCCCCGCGCACCGGCGCGCAGGTGCGCATCGAGGACATGAGCTCGCGCTACTGGGCGCGCCGCTTCGACGGCGCTCGCCGCGCGCACGATGCGGTCTTGCCGGAAGCCGCGCCTGCAGCCCGGGACGCCGGGGCACAATCCGGCGATGGGTGAAAGCGTCATTCCACTCGCCGACCTGCGTGTCGCCGCGGCGGTGCCGCGCATTCCGGCGGTGCTGGCACCGGCCGACGGGCTGCTGGCGGACTCTCTCGGCCGACCGCTGCACGACCTGCGCATCTCGGTCACCGACCGCTGCAATTTCCGCTGCAGCTATTGCATGCCGAAGGAGGTCTTCGACAAGCAGTACGCCTTCCTCCCGCAGAGCTCGCTGCTGAGCTTCGAGGAGATCACCCGGCTGGCGCGGATCTTCGTCGGCCACGGCGTGCACAAGCTGCGCCTGACCGGCGGCGAACCGACGCTGCGCAAGCACCTCGAGACCCTGATCGGCATGCTCGCCGAGCTGCGCACGCCGGCCGGCGAGCCGCTCGACATCACCTTGACGACCAATGGCACGCTGCTCGAGCGCAAGGCGGCGTCGCTGAAGGCGGCCGGGCTGAAGCGCGTGACGGTCAGCCTGGACGCGCTGGACGATCGCATCTTCCGCGCGATGAACGACGTGGACTTCCCCGTCGCCGACGTGCTGCGCGGCATCGAGGCGGCTCAGCGCGCCGGGCTGGCGCCGATCAAGGTCAACATGGTCGTCAAGCGCGGCACCAACGACCAGGAGATCGTGCC
>CALJUI010000120.1 GCA_937975735.1 uncultured Rubrivivax sp. | reverse complement strand
TGGCCCTTGCTCGGGCTCTTGCCCGCGACCTCCTTGTACAGGCGCAGCAGGCGCTCGTAGCTCAGGTCGGTCTCCGACTCCAGCACCTGCAGGCGGGCGCCGAGGTGGATCAGCGTCACCGCGCGCTCGATCTGCTTGGCTTCGGTCAGGATGCTCTTGATGCGGGCCATCGTTCTCTCCTCGTGTGGTTCTTGACGTGGTTAATGCGTGGGCGAGCCGAGCGCCGGGCCGCCCCAAGCCGGCTCGCCACCCCCTCGGGGGGTGGCCGCCGTACCCGGCGGCCGGGGGCCTCAGCTCAGGCGGCTTCTTGGTGCCGGCCGGCCATCAGGATCGAGGCGTGCAGGCGCGACACGCCGTCGTTGGCGCTGGCCTTGCCGTGGCTGGTCAGCAGGTTCCAGACGAGGTCGTCGTCCATGCGGAAGCGGCACAGCAGCGTGTTGCCGCCGGCGATCTTCATCATCTGGGCCGGGGTCAGCATGTCGATCAGGCCGGCGGTGTCGTCGCTGATGCCCAGGCGGTACAGGGCCTGCTCGCGGTCGGTGCGGATCAGGCTCTGGGCCAGCATCAGGTACGACAGGTTGGCTTCGCGGATTTCGGCAAGGATCTGGTCGGCGGTCATGGTGTCTCTCCGGTGAGGGTTGCGTAACAGCGTGAGTCGAACTGTAGGCAGCCGAACTGGGCGGCAACATCGTCCTACTTCCGTGGCTTGAGTCCGTCTTTGGCCATCGGGCCTGTCAGTCAACTTCCTACTCGGGTTGACCCTAGGAGCCTGCCCCCCGAAGCGGGCTCAACGCGGGCGCCGATCTCTGCCGCGCAGGCTCCTTGGTCCTGCCGCACCGGCCGCGCCCCTGCGAGATGGCCGCCCATCGCCGCGCATTTCGCGGCTTCACGCCGGGGGCCGCTGCCTAGACTGGCCGCTCCCGCACTCGCTGGGCGCGACCCGCAGCGGCAACACGAGGACGCACGGATGGACACCCTGATCGTTGGCGCCGGCTTCGCCGGTGCCGTCACCGCCCGCGAACTGGCCGACGCCGGCGAACGCGTCCTGGTGATCGACAAGCGCGCCCACGTCGCCGGCAATGCCTACGACCGGCTCGACGCGCAGGGCGTGCTGATCCACGAGTACGGCCCGCACATCTTCCACACGAACAGCGAGAAGGTCTTCGAGTACCTGTCGCGCTTCACGGCCTGGCGCGCCTACGAGCACCGCGTGCTCGCGGTGCCCGACGCCCGCACCGGCGCGGCCTATCCGATGCCGGTCAACCGCACGACGATCAACGGCCTGTACGGGCTGGACCTGGACGAGGCCGGCATCGCCGCCTTCCTCGAACGCGTGCGCGAGCCGCGCGAACCGATCAGGACCTCCGAGGACGTGGTGCTGAACTCGGTCGGCCGCGACCTGTGCGAGAAGTTCTTCCGCGGCTACACCAAGAAGCAGTGGGGACTGGACCTGTCGCAGCTGGCCGGCGGCGTCGCCGCCCGCATTCCGACCCGCACCAACGACGACGACCGCTATTTCACCGACCGCTTCCAGGCGATGCCCGACCGCGGCTACACCGCGATGTTCGAACGCCTGCTCGACCATCCCGGCATCGAGGTCCGAACCGCCACCGCCTACGAGGACGTGGCCGCCGCCATCGACCGCCGCCGCACCGTCTTCAGCGGCCCGATCGACGAGTACTACCAGCACCGATTCGGCCGTCTGCCCTACCGCAGCCTGCGCTTCGAGCACGAGCATCTGCCGGGCACCGACCAGCTGCAGCCGGTGGGCACCGTGAACTACCCGAACGACCACGGCTACACGCGCATCACCGAGTTCAAGCACCTGACCGGCCAGGTCCATGCCGGCACGTCGATCGTGCGCGAGTACCCGACCGCCGAGGGCGACCCCTACTACCCGATCCCGAACGCCGACAACGAGGCTCTGTTCAAGCGCTACGAGGCGCTGGCGGAGGCCGAAGACCAGGTGTTCTTCATCGGCCGGCTGGCCCAGTACCGCTACTACAACATGGACCAGGTGGTCGGCGCCGCCCTGGCGCTGTCGCGCCGGCTGATCGACGGCGGTGCGATGCCGCTGGCCGCCTGAGACGCCCCGGCATGGACGAGTTCGTTCAGCACTGGCTGGTGCCGGTCCTGCTGGTCGTGCCGCTCGCCGTCGGGCTGTTCGTCGTCGGCAGCCGGCTCGACCGCGGTGGCCGTGCGCCGGTCGACCGGCGCACGCGGCCGGTCGATTTCGACGCCGACACACCCACCGAGCCCACCCCGACGCCCGATCGCGGTCGCGATCGGCACCGCGGGCCATCCCGGCCGCGCATCGAGCCCACCCTTCACTGACCCCTGCCCCACAAGGACCTCCCATGAAGCCCTATCTCGCCATCTTCCGCAGCGGCAAGAGCTCGCTGCACCCGGAGGCGGTCAAGCGCCTGTCCGAACAGAACTTCGACTACGGCCTGTCGTGGTTCGGCGATGAGCACCCGGACACGCTCGGCATGGCGGAAGGCGCCCGGTTCGTCCACATGCAGAAGGGGGCCAAGTGGCCCGGCCTGGAGCGCACCCTGCTCGAGCACTGGGACCTGGTCCAGCAGTACCAGTACGTCTGGCTGCCCGACGACGACCTGCTCTGCGAACCCGAGCTGGTGTCGCGGATGTTCTCGATCTGCCATGACCTGCAGCTCGAGCTGGCCCAGCCTGCATTGACGCGGGACTCGTACTTCTCGCACCTGATCACGATGCAGCACACCGCGTTCCAGCTGCGGTTCACCAACTTCGTCGAGATCATGGCGCCGGTGCTGTCCGTGGACATGCTCGCGCGCGTGTTCTCCACCATCGTCGGCAACACCAGCGGCTGGGGGCTCGACAGCCTGTGGCCCCGGATGACCCAGCTCGGCAAGGTCGCGATCATCGACGACACCCCGGTCAAGCACACGCGACCGATCGGCGGGCCGAACTACGCGTTCAACGCCGAGGTCGGCATCACCGCGGCGGAGGAGGCCATCCTGACGATGACCCGCTACAACATCGAGACGCCGGCCGACTTCCACATCAACTACGCCGGGCTGCTGCAGAGCGGCGAGGCCATCTGCATCGGCCAGACCAAGGCGGAGATCGACCAGATCCTCAAGAAGCTGATCGAATCGACGAACGGCCTGAAGACCTCGGCGCTGAGCCTGACCCGCTACTTCAGCAACCACCTCAACTACTGGATGGACGGCGCCGACGCGGGCGGGCCGTCGAGCTGCCCGCGCGGCCTGCTGCGCGTCGTGCTGAACCACACCCTGGCCTCCAGCGGCCTGCAGTTCCCGGCGCCGAGCGACGCGTTCTCGGCCCAGGAAGCGGCGCGGCAGATCGCCGCCAAGGTCAACTGAACCCGGCGAAGCCCCTTCCCGCCCAGGCTCGCCCACGGAGAACCGACATGACGACCCTCCTTTCAGAAGCGCCCGCGGCCCGACCGGTCGTGGGCGGGCTGCGCATCGGCCGTGAACCCGCGGCCGCGCCGGCGCCCACGTCGGCGCCGTCGTCCGCCACGGCGGGTGGCAGCGAGAGCTGGCTGAGCCAGTGGATCAACGCCGACACGATCGAGCGTCGCCTGTCGATGATCAACGAGCTCTCGAACAAGCGCCTGCCCAGCCACCTGGCCGCCGAGGTCTGGCTCCAGCTGCAGGGCCGCGTGGCCGACCGGCTCGCCCCCGACGACCAGGAGCGGCTGTCGCGCCAGTTCCTGATGCTGGCGCCCGAACATCCGCGGTCGTGCGCGATCTATCGCGAGCTGATGGACCTGCCCCATCCGTCCGAGACGCGCACCGGGCTGATGTTCATGATCACCAGCTGCACGCGCTACATGGCGCAGGCCGAGCGCGTGCTGGCGGACCTGCTGGCGCGCGGCGCCGACGCGCGCGTCGTCATCGGGGAGCCCGGCCTGAAGGTGGCCGTCGAGGACGGCCACCTCGTGCGGCTGCCCGTCTCGGACACCTACGAGGCGCTGCTGTCCAAGGTGCTCGAGGGTCTGACCTACCTGCGACGCCGATTCGGACCGGTCGCGGTGGCGAAGATCGACGACGACATGCGCCTCAGCCGGCGTTTCGACCCGGCCGAGCTCGCCCGCATGGCGCACACGATGGACTACGTCGGCCACGCGCTCGGCGACCATCCGCCCGACCGCTGCTGGCATCTGGGCAAGACCTCGGTGCCAACCCCGATCTTCACGCGCCGGCACCGCGGACGCTTCGCCTACGGGCCGCTGTACCTGCTCGGGCCACGCGCCGTCGAGCACCTGGTGCGCGAGTGGGTCTTCTATCCGGACGAGTTCGCCGGCGAGATCTACGAGGACCGGGCGGTCGGCGACGCGCTGCGCCGCGCCGGGATCGACCTGCGGCCGGTCTCCTTCGCCGACATGGGTGGCGTCGTCGACGAGACGGAGCGACCGCTCCTCCCGGCGACGCCGCGCACGTGAGCCGCACGGCCACCGAACCGACGAGATCGCGATCGCGTCCAGCCGACCAAGGAACACCTGCGTGAACTACGAACGCATCGTCTGCCTCGACGACCTCACGCGCGCCGAGTTCTGGCCCGCCAAGGACTTCATCTACGACCTCGTTCGGGCCCCGATCCTGTTCGCAGGGGGCCTGTCGATCGCCCACTCGCCGCGCAACGGGCGCAGGCACAACCTGGCGGGAAGCTTCGACGTACGGCGCTTCCTCGAGCTGGCGGGCGGCGACGCCGGCACCCAATGGGCCGGCAACTACCATCGACTGCCACCGGCAGCCCACGCCTACCTGGCCGCGGCAATCCCCCGCGGCGCCCTCGTGATCGGCTACGAGATGACACCGGGCCTGAAGCAGGTGCTGGCGGACGCCGGCTGCGACCATGTCGACATCCGCATCAGCCCCTTGCGCTTCGGCGCCGACCTCCACGTCGGGCTCTCGACCAACTCGCCCGGCATCTATCGACGCATCGTGCCGCTGGCGATGCACGAGCACGAGGTCGTCGCAGAAGCCTGCCAGATGGCCGCGCAGATCCGCTACCGCCGTCGCTACACGCCTGACGCCCCGCGCTGGGACGACGCGCTGGTGTGGGTCGGGCAGACCCAACACGACGCCTCGCTGCTGGCCGACGACGGGCGCTTCGTTCGCGCGCCGGACGCCGCAGGGGCCATCGTCCAGGCGGCCGAGGGCCGCCGCCTGGTCTACAAGCCCCACCCGTACGCCGGCGCTTTCGGACACGAGGAGCGCGCCCAACTGGCGCGTATCACGGGACAGGACATACCGCTGTGCGAGCTCGATGCCTACGAACTGCTCGCCATGGACGATCCGCTGTCGCTGATCGGCATCAGCTCGAGCCTGTTGCAGGAGGCCACCTATTTCGGCAAGTCGGCGAGCTGGTTCCGGCGCCCCGAGTGCGTGCCCGATTTCGAGTTCGCGGGCCCGGGCGGGGGACACCTGCACGTCAGGGCCCACGTCTTCATGGGCGAGGCGCTGTGGGCAGCGATCCTGGACCGGCCAACGCGCCCGCACGCCTTGTGCCTGCCGCCGCGACCGAATCATCTTCGAGAGCTCCACAACGCGTGGTGGGGCTACTCGACGACCCAGCTTCGCCACAGCAACTTCCACCGCGAGGCCGTGCAACTGCACGCACCGGTGCCGGTGGCGCCGGCGTCCGGCGACCGCGACCTGTCGGCAGCGCTGGCCTCGGAGCGACAGCGCGTCGACGAACTGCGCTTGGAGGTCGAGGGCCTGAAGGAGGCGCTGCGCGTCGTGCTCCGCCACGCCGCGCCGCGCGCCGCCAGCGAGTTCACCGCCGCATGACGCTGGACCTCACCGACGGCGACATCACCGGCTTCGCCACGCTGGGGCTGCACGCCCCCCAGTTCGCGGGACTGGCGCTCTGGCGCGTGCTGGCGGACTACGACTTCGACACCGTGCTGGACGTCGGCGGCGGCGCAGGCGAGCACGCCGACGTCTTCGCCGCCTTTGGCACGCACGTCACCAGCGTGGCCTACGGCACGTCGGTGTACTTCGAGCGGCGTGACCCCCGTCGCGAGGTGATCGTCGGCGACTTCAACACCCTGGAGCTGCCCAGGCGCTACGACCTGGTCTGGTGCTCGCATGTCCTCGAGCATCAACTCGACACCCAGCGCTTTCTGCTTCGCCTTCACGCCGCCACGGCCGAAGGCGGCGTACTGGCCGTGACGGTGCCGCCCGCGAAGAGCGAGATCGTCGGTGGCCATGTCAGCCTGTGGAACGCGGGCCTGCTCCTGTACCGCCTGGTCCTGGCCGGCTTCGACTGCCGACACGCGCGCGTTCGACGCTACGGCTACAACATCTCGGTTCTGCTCGAAAAGCGCAGCATCGTGGTGCCGGAGCTGGCCTTCGACTGCGGGGACGTGCGCCGGCTGCGGGCCTTCCTGCCGGCCCAGCTGGCCTTCCGTCCGAATGCACTCGACGACCCCTTCGAAGGCGACATCGACCGACTGAACTGGTGATCGATTGGGCGCGGCCCCGGCGCCAGCGGGCCCCGGCGCCGTGACCGCTCTAGCGATAGAGGAGGAACTTCGTGTTCTCGCGCCCGCCGATCGGCGACGAGGCGAACGCCCGGTGCGTCTTCAGCGGGCAGCCGATCTCGTCGGCGAACTCCATGGCCGCGCGGATCACGTCGAACCACGGGTGCTCGAAGTCGTCTCCGACCAGCACGCCGCCCTGGTCGACCAGCGGCCACCATTCGCGCAGGTCGCTGAGCACGTCCTTGTACTCGTGCGACGCGTCCAGGTAGACGAAGTCGAACTTCCGACCGGCCTCCCGAAAGATCCGCGCCGCGACCGTCGACGACTGCGGGAATGGCGTCACCAGGTCGGCGCATCCGGCCTGCACGACGTTGCCCAGGAACTCGTCCAGGAAGTGGAAGCGACCCGCGTCGATCATCTCGAAGCGGAAGTTGTCGAAGAAGTGCTCGCGGCTGCCCAGAAACGTGTCCACGGCAGTGAGTTCGCCATCGACGCCGTGCTTTCGCAGCATCTGCGCGATGTGGATCGCCGAGGCGCCGCGCAGCGAACCGACTTCCACCAGCCGCTGCGGTCGCCGGTCGCGGATCAGTTCCTCGAAGACCGGATGGTCGCTGTACCAGCCCTCGGTGCCGCGCGGGCTGACGAGCCGGGGCAGTCGCTCGTAGGGATCCGTATCGCCCCAGACGAAGGCACGTGCCGACGCAGTCGGTGCCGCCGCCCGTCGTTCCTCGGCGGTCCGCGACGCGGCAGCGGGCTCCTGCGCCCTGGTCCTGGAGGCGGTCAACGTCCGAAGTCGGGCGGTCTCGGTGGTCGCGATGGCGAAAAGCTCGGGCTGCTGCGCCTGGAAGTCGCGGTCCCGGGTCAGTGCCGCCATGCGATCCAGGGCCTCCTCGAACGCGCCGGTCGCGCCCAGGGCCATGGCCAGCGTGAAGGACGCCGACGCATGCGCCGGGTCCGTCGCCAGGGCCCGCCGTGATGCGGCGATTGCGCCGCCAAGGTCGCCACCACCCAAGGCGACGGCAGCCAGATCGGCGAGCACTTCGGTCTGCGGCAGTTCCGGCCGCGCCAGCGCGGCCTCGATCAGCTTCAGCGCCTCATCGATCCGTCCGGCGCGGGCCGCGACCATGGCGCGGCTGCGGAGCAGATCGACGTCGCTGGCCGGCGTGGGCGCACGTGCGGTGGTCGGGGTCAAGGTCATGACAAATCCTCGGTGGATGAAATCTGAGTCGGTGGTGCACTGGGCACCGCGAGATGCTGGTCCAGAGGCGCCGGCCGGCACCCGACCACGGCCCAGTTCGGGGAACGTCGCGATCTCATCGCGCGAATGACTCGGGCGGTTGCGCCGGCACGGCCTGTGGCGGCATTCCCCGCGACCAGCGCTGAACGATGCGTTCGACCAGACCGGCGAATTCCGCCGTGAAGCGCTCGTTGTCGAACAGCGCCAGGTCGCGCCGCCGATCCCACAGGTGGTCGCGCATGCGGGTCAGCGCCGCCCGATCGCCCATCGCCAGCTCGACCGCGCGCGCCTCGTAGGCGTCGGCGTCGGCGACCGCCAGCTCCGGCAGGTCGACGGCATGGAGCAAGCTGGCCGCCACCCGCGCCGAGAAGCTGCGGCCGACCTGCGTCAGCACCGGCAGTCCCATCCACAGCGCGTCGCTGCAGGTGGTGTGGGCGCCGTACGGGAAGGTGTCGAGAAAGAGGTCGGCCTGCGGCAGCCGCGCCAGGTGCTCCACCGGCGACACGAAGGGCGCGAAGACGATCCGCGACGGATCGATGCCGCGTTCCGCGGCGCGCGCGCGCAGCGCGGCCTGGATCTCCTCCTGCGGCACGAGCAGCCACAGCACGCTGCCGGGCACGCGGTGCAGGATCCGGCACCAGCGCGAGAACACCTCCTCGGTGATCTTGTAGCTCTGGTTGAAGCAGGCGTAGACGAAGGCGTCCTCGGGCAGGCCGCAATCGCTACGCGAAAGCGGCTCGGGATGATCGCGGCGCTCGTCGGTCGGCTCGTAGGTCAGCGGAAGTTGGGCAATGCACTCGCTGAAGTCCTCGGCGTGCTCGAGCGGGGTCAGGATCGGGTCGCCGATCAGGTAGTCGATGAAGTCGCTGCCGGTGGTGCTGGGATAGGCCAGCCACAGCGCCTGCACAGGCGCCGGCCGCAATGCGAACACGCCCAGGCGGCTGCTCGCGGTGTATCCGCTCATGTCGATCAGCAGCGACACGCCGTCGGCGCGGATGCGCGCGGCCTGCTCGGGGGCACTCATCGTCGTGCAGTCGACGAAGCGATCGGCGGCGGCCACCAGGCGGGCGCGCAACGGCGTCTGGTCGTCGGGCCCGTGCGAGTAGAGGTGGACGCGGAAGCGGCCGCGGTCCAGGCGCTCCAGCGTCTGCACCAGCAGCAGACTGGTGGCATGGGTGCGGAAGTCCGCCGAGACGAAGCCGATGCGGATCTCGCCTTGCGCCAGCGCCGCCGTGGCCTCCGGGTGACCGGCGGGGCCGGCGGCCGGCGGCGTCCAGCCGGCGAGCTCGCGCACCGCCCTGCCGATGCGCGCGGCCTCCAGGCGGGCGCCCCGCAGATGCATCGCCGGATCGTCGCTCATCGACAGCAGGCAGAAGGGGCTGAACGACGGCGTGTCGGCACGCCCTTCCTGCAGCTGCATCGCCTGCGCCATGCGCGCCAGGTCCTGCGGGCCTTCGGTCCAGTCGCAGGCCCAGGCCGCGTAGTGGGCGGCATAGATCGAGGCACCGAGCTCCTGCGGCTCGAGGATGGTCACGGTGCGGAAGCACTCGGCGGCCTCGGCGAAGCGGCGCAGGTTGGCCAGCGCGAAACCGAGCTGCATGTAGGCCTCGATGTGCGCAGGCTGCTCGGCCAGCACCTGCAGGAAGGCCAGCGCCGCCTCCTGCCACTCGCGCAGCGCCATCAGCGCCGCGCCCTCGAGCAGCTTGTGCTGCGTGTCGCGCGGCGCATCGGGATGCAGGCCGCGCAGGACCTGCAGCGCTTCGGCGTCACGGTTGTTCAGGCGCAGCATCTCGGCCAGCATCTGGCAGGCGATCGGGTGGCTCGGATCGAGCGCGAAGGCCCGCCGCGCGCTGTCGATCGCCTGCTCGGTCTGGCGCAGCCGACGCTCGGCGCCGGCTCGGTTCATCCAGTACAGCGCCACCTGCGGCGCGAGCTGGGTCGCGCGCACCAGGTGCGGCAGCGCCTGGGCGTCCTGGCGGTCGCGCGCCAGCGCGACGCCGCGCGACCACGCCTGCTGCGCTGCCGGCGATCCGGCCGCGCGCGCGGTCGGCGGCGGGCTCCTGAACTTGAGGGTGGCGGGACGTGTGGCGTTGGCGGTCGACATGGGCGTTCCGTGCATCGGCCCGACCCACGATCGAGGGCCCGGTTCCTGGAGCGACTCTAGGCAGTCGGCCGCACGACAAGCGCCGGAACAAGGGGGAGAAGTCCGTGCAAACCGTCGCCTTCGCCAAGTCCGAAAAAAAATGTTCGCGGCCCCGGCTCAAGTTCTGATCGAAGCGCACCGATACCCGCCACAACGGATCTTGCAAATGAGGGTTCGTGGTCCGGTTGGCCGGCCGATGTCCGAGGGATGCTCAACCTACACAGCACCCGGGGATCTCACGGTTGACTAGCGCGGGCGTGACCGCGGAAGCGGTCGCAACGGGGATCGGCAAGGGGCTCGAAGGAGCGCCGCGCCGGAATCGGTTGACGCCAGCACTGGCGCCGGGAATCTTGTCGCAACTGTTTTGACTGGAGTACACAATGCCTTCGACCATCAACACCAACATCGGCTCGCTCAATGCCCAGCGCAACCTGAGCATGACGCAGAGCTCGTTGGCCACCTCGATGCAGCGCCTGTCCTCGGGCCTGCGCGTCAACAG
>CALJUI010000119.1 GCA_937975735.1 uncultured Rubrivivax sp. | reverse complement strand
CGCATCGCCCTCTTCCTGTCAGCGATGCGGCACTTCGCGCGGGCGCTGCACGAGGCCGGCCGGTCGCTGATCTACCAGCGCCTGGACGACGACGGCGCGGCGCCGACGCTGGCCGACGCGCTGCGCGCTGCGATCGCCGCGCACCGGCCGCAGGCGCTGGTGATGACCGCGCCGGGCGACGCGCGCGTGCTGCAGTCGCTGCGCGAGGTCGCGGCCGAGGTCTCGCTCGAGCTCGACGTGCGCGAGGATCGCCACTTCTTCGGCAGCGTGCGCGAGTTCGCCGAACACGCGCGCGGCCGCAGGTCGCTGCTGATGGCGCACTTCTACCGCGCCATGCGCCAGCGCCACGAGGTGCTGATGGACCGCGACCAGCCGGTCGGCGGCCAGTGGAGCTTCGACGCCGACAACCGCGAGACCTTCGGCCGCGACGGCCCGCCGCCGGTGCCCGAGCGCGCCCGCTTCGAGCCCGATGCGATCACGCGCGAGGTCATCGCGCTGGTGCGCGAGCGCTTCGGCGACCACCCCGGCGCGCTCGACGACTTCGCCTGGGCGGTGACGCGCGAGCAGGCACTGCAGGCGCTGGATCGCTTTGTCGTCGAGCGGCTGCCGCACTTCGGCCGTTGGCAGGACGCGATGTGGCCGGACGAACCCTGGCTGTGGCACGCGCACCTGTCGGCGGCGCTGAACCTGAAGCTGCTGAACGCGCGCGAGGTGGTCGCCGCCGCCGAGCAGGCCTGGCGCGACGGCCGTGTGCCGATCGCCAGCGCCGAGGGCTTCATCCGCCAGATCCTCGGCTGGCGCGAGTACGTGCGCGGCATCTACTGGACGAAGATGCCGACCTACGCCGAAGGCAACGCGCTCGACGCGCGGCAGCCGCTGCCCGAGTTCTTCTGGACCGGCCGCACCGACATGGCCTGCCTGGCCGACGCGATCGGCCAGACCCTGCGCCACGGCTACGCCCACCACATCCAGCGGCTGATGGTCACCGGGCTGTACGCGCTGCTGCTCGGCGTCGAGCCCAAGCAGGTGCACGCCTGGTACCTGGCGGTCTACGTCGACGCGGTCGAGTGGGTCGAGTTGCCGAACACGCTGGGCATGAGTCAGGCCGCCGACGGCGGGCTGATGGCCAGCAAGCCCTACATTGCCAGCGGCAAGTACATCGAGCGCATGAGCAGCGGCAGCCTGTGCGCGCGCTGCCGCTACCGGCCGGCCGAGCGCACCGGCGAACGCGCCTGCCCATTCACCACGCTGTACTGGGACTTCCTGATGCGCCACGAGAAGCGCCTGGCGGCCAACCCGCGCACCGTGATGCAGGTGCGCAACCTGGCGCGGTTGCCCGAGGAAGAGCGCCGGCGCATCGCCGACGCCGCACGGGCCCACCGCGAGGCGGTGGCGGCGCCGACATGAGCGCAGCGGGCGACGACGCGTTCGAGCCGACCTTGGTCGCCGCGCAGCGCCGGCTCCTGGCAGTGCGGCCGAGCGACTATGCGCGCACGCGCAACCACCTCGACGGCGCGGCCACGAAGCTGTCCCCCTACCTCACGCACGGCATGCTGACCGTGCCGCAGGTGCTGGCGACGCTGCACCTCGCGCCGACGCACAAGCTGACGATGGAACTCGGCTGGCGCGCCTTCTTCCGCCACGCCTGGCGGCACGACGGCGGCGCGATCTTCCGCTCGCAGCGTCCGGGCCCGTTGCCGGACGCCGCCTACGCGCCGACCTTGCCCGACGACATCGCGCAGGGGCGCACCGGCCTCGCGGTCATCGACCGCGCGGTGCGCCAGCTCTACGCCACCGGCTGGCTGCACAACCACGCACGGCTGTGGCTGGCCTCCTACGTGGTGCACCTGAGGAAGGTGCACTGGCGCGCCGGAGCGGACTGGCTCTACGGCCACCTGCTCGACGGCGACCTCGCCAGCAACCACCTGTCCTGGCAGTGGGTGGCCGGCACCGCCAGCCACAAGCCCTACCTGTTCAACGCCGAAAACGTGCGCCGCTACGCGCCGCCCGACTGGCACGTCGACGGCAGCGCACTCGACATCGGCTACGACCGCCTCGAACAGATCGCGCGCGACCCGCAGGCCCGGTTCGCGCCCGCACCGGGCGTCGACGGCATGTCGCCGCCGGACTGCCACGGCGCGCCGGCCGACGCAGCGCGCGCCGACCCGGCGGCGGTCGCCGGCCGCGACGTCTGGCTGGTGCACGCCTGGGATCTCGCGGACCCGCCGCCGGACCGTCTGGCGGTCGCGGTGATCGACCGCGGCTTCCACGCCCGCTGGCCCTGGAGCGCGCGGCGCTGGCGCTTCGTGTTGGCGCGCATGCAGGCGATCGCGCCGCTGTGCTGGGTCGACCGGGCCGGTGCACTGGTCGACGCGCTGGCCGGCGCTCGCTCGGTCGCCGGACACGGGGACCCGCACCTCGAGAGCGCGTTCGACCGGCTCGCGCTGTCGCCGCCGCCCGACGCCTTCGGCGAGCCGGGCCGCCGCTGCCGCTCGTTCTCGGCCTGGTGGGCCCAGGTGCAGCCCGCCGGCGATCCAGGCCAGCCCGGGCTGTTCGACTGAGCCCTCGCCGCATGGCGTCTTGTCCTACGCCGCGGATCCATCGCGTCCTATGGCCGGTGGACCGAGGACGAACGAGAGTGAAAGCATCCGTGCCCAGGAGACCACGATGCACCGTCGTTCCACCCCTGCCCCCGCCACCGACCGCGCCAGCGTCTTGCCGTCGGTCGGCACCTCGATCGCGCTGCGCCGCCTGGCGCTGCGCGAGCAGTTCCGCTTCGTCGCCGACGCCATCGCGCAGCGGCGCGCCCACGTCATCCCGGAGAGCTTCATCGAGGACTACGTGGCGCTCGACTGGCTCCAGTGGCGGGGCGGTGCGCTGCGCCTGACGGCAACCGGGCGCAACCTGCTGCGTCAGCGGCCGACGCACTGAGCGCCGGCCGATTCCGCCCTCAGCGCTCGGCCTTGCGCCAGCGGCGAATCAGGTGGCGCACGCCAAGGCCGAGCGCGGCGCTCAGCAGCGCGAGGCCGGCCAGGTTCCAGGCCAGCGGCAGATCGACCTCCAGCTTGAAGACCGCCAGCCAGAGCTGGATCAGGCCGAGCACCGCCAGCACGCTGCCGAGCACCGCGATGGTGTTGCCGTAGCGCGCCACGCGGTCGTCCTTCAGCGCGTCGATGGTCTCGGTCAGGTGCTCGAGCACGCCGTCCCAGTAGGCCTTGCGCGCATCGACGCCGCGAACCGCCTCGATGCCGCGGAAGAAGGCCTTCTCGGTCTCGTAGCGGAAGATGTTGAACGACAGGTGCTTGTGCACCTGCTCGAAGGTCCGCAGCCTGAACTCGCGGATGCAGCGGAAGGCCTCGCCGAAGGCGGCGTGCTCGACCTCGCCGGCCTTCACGCCGAGCCGCTCGAGCTCGCGCGTCAGTTCGGTCACGCGACGCTCGTAGGCGCGCACGATGCTCTCGTTGTGGAACGCCGTGACGTGGACCAGGAACAGGTAGGGGCAGGTCCCGAGCCAGGCGCGCCCGGCGCCGTCCAGGCTGCGCGAGCTGCGCACCACCTCGTAGATCGCCTTCGGCGCGGCGTACAGCAGGTAACCCTCGTTGGCGGCGCCGCCGTCGTCGTCGGGGTACAGCGGCGACAGCCCGTCGAAGACCTCCAGCCCGTCCTGCTCCAGGAAGTCGACGATGTTCTGGAAGAAGCCCGACAGGAAGACCGCGCAAAGCATGTCGGCGCAGGTGTCGCGGCCGTCGGCGTCGGGGCCGGCATGCGTGCGCAGGTGGGCCAGGACCGCCGAGGCCTGGTAGCAGCCGCCGACCGCGCTGAGCGCACTGAAGTGCTTCAGCGGCGACGCCTCCTCACGCATCCGGTCGATGACATCGAAGCTGCGCCGGTCGCGCAGCAGCACGAGCAACCGGCGGCGTGACGCCGAGCTCAGCCACAGGCCCTGCATCTGCGGCGGCCCCGCCGGACCGCCGCCCGGATTCAGCACCAGGCCCTGCCAGGCGTGCGCCGCGAAGCGCGCGACGTCCAGTCCGGCGAAGCGCGCCGGCGCCGCGTCGCCGGGGCGAGGTGCCCGCAGTGCCGCGAACAGATCGCCCACGTGCGACTCGAACAGCGCTTCCATGAAGGTCATCAGCGTCGGCGCGTCGGCGGCACTCGTGCCCGGCGCGCAGGCGCGCCAGCCGCCCTCGCCGAGCACCCAGGCGGTCTCCTCGGTGGGGAAGAACAGCTTCTGCAGCAATGCCAGGCCGTAGTAGCCGGCGAGGTCGTGCACGAAGGGCACCTCGAACGACAGGTGATACGACAGCGCGTCGTTCGAGTGCGCCATCCAGAACGCGCGGCAGC
Source organism: uncultured Rubrivivax sp. (assembly GCA_937975735.1). GTDB lineage: Bacteria > Pseudomonadota > Gammaproteobacteria > Burkholderiales > Burkholderiaceae_C > Rubrivivax. The sequence goes on along the minus strand of CALJUI010000119.1, from coordinate 7,616 downwards.
GCACGCCGTCGAACCGGATCTCCGCGCCCTGCGACGGCAGCACGACCCGGGTCAGCGCGCCCTCGGTGGTCCAGTGCACGTCAGCGCAGGGCAGCGCGAGGTCGACCAGCGCGCAGATGTTGTGCTCGCCGGGTTCGGCCAGGCCGGGCGCGTTCGGCGTGTCGAGCAGGAAGTCCTTGACGAAGAGGTTGCGCTCGCGGTCGGAGATGTCGTCGAACATCGGGCCGATGGCGCGCTGCAGCGCGCCCGAGTCGGCGTAGTCGTGCTCGACGTCGCGCAGCATCGCCTGGCCCCAGGCCGCCGCGCCGCCGCCGAAGTCGGCCAGCAGGCGGTTCAGGTGCTCGCCGTCGATCATCAGCGACAGTGTGAAGTGCACGTGCCCGCGGCCGTCGTCGGTCATCCGGTCTCCTTCAGCGCATCGGCCAGCCGCGCCGGCCGGGGCCCGTCCCCTCGAAGCAGGGCCGGCAGCTGGCCGAGCGCCGGCGCCAGCGGCAGCAGCGCGACCGCCTCGCCCCGATCGGCCATCGCGCGCAGGGCCTGCAGCTGCCGCTGGGCGCTGGGGCTGTCGACCGGCGCCGCACCCTTGAGCACCGAGATCGCGAAGAAGCGCTCGAGGTGGGCCAGCAGCAGCCTGGCCGGCAGCGACGGCCGCCGGGGGTCGAGCAGCGCGTAGGCCAGCGTGTGATCGTCGGCCTGGTCGGCGGACAGCGCCGGCTGCACGTAGACCCAGTCCAGCACCGCCGCGTGCAGCCCGGCCCAGTAGCCGAGCCGCGCCAGCTGGTCGATGCCGGCGTGCTCGCTGTCGAGCCGATAGGCCTCGGGCGTCAGCCGGAACGGGTCGTTGAGTTCCAGGAAGCACAGCGGCGCGAGCGCCGAACCGGCCTCGTCGGCGCAGATCCGCAGGCAGGCGCGCAGCACCGTGCGCGACAGCCCGCGTCCGCGCACGGCGCGGTCCACGAACAGGTAGTTGAGGTTCAGCGAGGGCTGCGACGGCGCCCCGGGCCGGCCGTCGAGGTCGTGCAGCAGCAGGAAGTTCGCGCCGCCGAGCACGGGCCCGGTCCCACCGTCGCGGACGACGCAGACGACCTCCTGGTAGGCGCCGAACTGCCGTGCCAGCCGGGCGTGCCCGGGCCCGCGGTTCAGCGCCAGGCAGTCGCGAAAGCCGTCGAGCGTCTCCTTCTCGTTCGGCAGCACGAAGGCCGCGTCGTAGGCGGGGTAGAAGGCGTCGAGCACGCCGTCGTCGGCGCGGCCGCTGGCGTCGACCGTCAGGCCGTCCTGCTCGAACCGGCGCCTGTACGCGCCCTGCGCCCTCCCGGATGTCGACATCGTGCGTCCGCCTGTGCTGCACGCATTCTGCGGCAAGGCGCCCTCAGCGCGGCGGCGGCAGATCGGCGCCGAACATGCGTGGCCCCAGCCAGCGCAGGCCACGCTCGATGTCGAGCCGGCCACCGACCGACTGCGGCAGCCCGGTCGGCGGGATCTTGAACGAGAACACGTACTGCGGCTCCTGGCCCATGCGCAGGTCGGTGATGACCACCGCGTCGCCGGCCGACCGAAGCTTGTAGAAACCCTGCGTGAACCACATCATGCGCTGCAGGTGCCAGCGTTCGGCCAGCGGCGCCGGCGGCGGCGTGCCGCGGTCGAACGGGTCCAGGCGCACCGCACGGTCGCCGTCGAGCAGCGACCGGAAGCCCTCGAGGTAGCGGTCGTCCGGCGTGATCGCGACGATGCGCCACAGCAGCGTGTTGAACGGCGCCGGCGTGACCAGCACCTGCTGCACGTCCACGCCCTGCGCCGCCAGCGCATCCTCGACATCGGCGCGGACGAGGCTCTGCACGACCGCGGTCCAGGCGAGGTAGGCGCAACTGGCGACCAGGCCGGCGCGGTTCCAGGCCAGCCCGCGCTCGCCGCCACGGCGCAGCGCGAGCGCGAGCCCGACGAGCAGCGGCAGCGTGTACATCGGGTCGATGATGAAGATGCTGCCCAGGCCGAACGGATGATCGGTGAAGGGCAACAGCAGCTGCGTGCCGTAGACCGTCATGCCGTCGAGCAGCGGGTGGGTGACCAGCACCAGCCATACCGCCAGCCACCAGCGGCGCCACTGCGCCCATTCGCCGGACAGCCGCGCGATCAGCGCGGCGATCGGCGGCGCCGCCAGCGTCAGCCAGAACAGCGCGTGCGTCTCGGCGCGGTGGAAGGTCATGTTCGACACCGGGTCGCCGTGGTCGATCAGCGCGTCCAGGTCGGGCAGCGTGCCGCACACCGCGCCCCAGGCGGCCGACTTCCACAGCGCGGTGCGCCGGCCCATCACGGCCATGCCGACCGCGGCGCCGAGCGCGGCCTGGGAAAGCGAATCCATCACCCGATTCTCACCGCTGCGGCAAATGCCCCTCGCGCTCGGGTGAATCCCGCTAGCATCGCCCGATGCCGTCGACGCGCCGTCGCAGGTCCCCGGGCGCCCCCGCCCCGCTGAGCCCGCCGCGCCATGGCCGGGCGATTCCGCGCGAACGGCTGTTCCTGCAGCTCGACGCCTGCGCATCGCGTCCGGCGACCTGGATCTACGGTCCGGCCGGGTTCGGCAAGAGCACGCTGATCGCCACCTACCGCGCCGACGCCGACTCGCCGACGCTTTGGCTGCAGCTCGACGAGGCCGATGCCCAGCCGACGACCTTGATCCACCACGTCGACCAGCTCTGCAGGCACGCGCTCGGGCGGCGCTGGCGCCTACCCGCACCGACCGTCGACGACCTGCGCGACCCGGCCGGCCTGCTGCAGCGGCGCCTGCTCGCGTTGGCTGCGCGCTTGGCCCCCCCGTGGACGCTGGTGCTGGACAACTTGCAGTCGATCGACACCGAGCTGCTGGCCGGCATGGCCGCGGCACTGGAGGGATGGCCGGCCGGCGCGCGCCTGATCGGCATCAGCCGGGCCGCGCCGCCGCCGAGCTTCGTCGCCGCGCTGGCGAGCGAGCGGCTGGGTGTGATCGACAGCGGCGCGCTGCGCTTCACGGCGGCCGAGACGCAGCAGCTGATCGCCCTGCATGGGCGGGACTGGGACGCGCGCACCTTGCAGGCCCTGTCCGGCGGCTGGGCGGCGGCGATGACGCTGCTGCTGGCCGGCACGGCGGCGGACGGTCCGCAGGCGCAGCCCGACAGCGACGCCGCGGTCGACCGCCTGTTCGCACTCTTCGCCGCCGACGTGCTCGACGACCTGGATCAGCGCGAGGTGCACACGCTGATGGCGGTGTCCTGCCTGCCCGCGGCCAGCGCGTCGATGGCCGTGGCGATCAGCGGCGACGCCGAGGCGCCGCGCCTGCTGGCCGACCTCGCGCGGCGCAGCCTGTTCACCGAAGTGCGCGCGGGGCCGGAGCCGGTCTACACCTTCCACATGCTGTTCGCGTCCTACCTGCAGGCGCGTGCGCAGGCCGACGAACCGGCCGACCGGCTCGCCGGCTGGCGACGCGAGGCGGCCCGGTTGCTTGCCGACGGCGGCCGGGCCGACGAGGCGATCCCCCGCCTGCTCGACCTCGGCGCCGACGCCGACGCAGCGGCGCTGCTGCGCGCGCAGGCCGCCCAGCTCGTCGCCGACGGCCGCGGCGACAACCTGCGCCAGTGGATCGGCCGCCTGCCGCAGGCTCTGCAAGCCGCCGACCCGACGCTGCTCTACTGGCTCGGCCACGCCGAGGCCGCCGACGAGCCGGCGCACGCATTGCAGACGCTGGCCCGCGCCCACGCCGGCTTCCTGGCCGCGGGCGATCCCGTCGGGTCCTTCCGCTGCGCGGCGGCGGCGGCCGATGCGATCGTCTTCCTCGGCGACCGCTTCGACGCGCTCGCGCCCTGGCTGCCGGTGCTCGAGGCCGGCATCGATGCGCACCGCTTCGGCGCCGACCCCGACGCCGACCTGCGCGTGCTGCCCGGCCTGCTCGCCGCCTACGTGCACCTGCGCACCGACGACCCGCGCACCGCGGGGCTGGCCGACCGCGCCGAGGCCCTGCTCGAGCAGCCGCTGGCGCACCACCAGCGCCTGCTGCTCGGCACGCTCGCCTTCTACCTGCTGTGGACCGGCCAGTTGGCTCGGCTGGACCGGCTGCTGCTCAAGCTCGACCGCCTCGGCGGCGATGCCAGCGTCGCGCCGGCGACGCGACTGCGCTGGCTGAGCATCGTCGTGCTGGTCGACTCGCTGCTCGGCCGCGCCGACCGGGCGCTGGCGGCCTCGCAGCAGGCGCTCGCGCTGGCCGCCGGGCGCCGCCCGCTGCTGGCCCAGGCGCACCCGCTGGTCGCGTTGGCGCCGGTGGCGGCGCGCGACGCCCCGGTGGCGCGACGCCACCCCGACGACGCCGCGCGCTGGCTCGACCCGGCCAACTTCACCGACGCGACGACCTGGTCGTTCCAGCGCGGCATGCTCGCACTGCTCGACGGCGACGGCGCGATGGCGCTGCGGCTGATGAACGATGCGGTCGCCAGCGGCCAGGCCAGCGGCTGGCCGCTGCGCGAGCACATCGCGCTGATCGGCCGCGCGCTGGCGCAGACCGAGGTCGGCCAGTTCGACGCCGCCGACACCTCGCTCGCCGAGGCGCGTGCGCACCCGTTCCAGCGAGCGGGCCCCTGGCACCACTGGATCGAGGCGCTGGTCGAGGCCGACCTCGCCGACCGCCGCGGCGACGTGCCGCGCTGTCGCGCGGCGCTGCAGCAGGGACTTGGCATCGCGCAGGCGCACGGCTACGACTTCGGGCCGCTGCCCTACAGCTGTGCCGGCCTGATGCCGCGGCTGGTGGCACGCGCGCTGGCCGACGGCATCGAGCCCGCGCTGTGCCGGCGTATCGTGCGCCGCCACGCGCTGGCCGCGCCAGACGGGGCCGACGAACGCTGGCCCTGGGCATTGAAGCTGCGCTGCTTCGGTCGCTTCACGATCGAGCGCGAGGACGACGACGCACCGCCGCCGCGCAAGGAAGGACGCAAGCCGACCGAGCTGCTGAAGCTGACGCTCGCCGCCGGCGGCGCGGCGCCGGTCGACGCGCTGGCCGCCGCGCTGTGGCCCGACGCCGAGGGCGATCTCGCCCGCAAGTCCTTCGACAACGCGCTGCACCGGCTGCGCAAACGCCTGGGCAGCGACCATGCGCTGCTGCTGCGGTCCGGCACCCTGAGCCTGAACGCCGGTGCCTGCTGGACCGATCTTCGTGCCGCCGACAGCCTGATCGAGCGGGCGGAAGATGCGCCGCTCGAAGGCGACCCGGGGCTCGGCGCACTGGCGGCCCGCCTACTCGACCTGACCGCCGGCCCGTTGTTCGCCGGCGACGAGGCGCTGCCCGCGCTGCTCGCCGCCCGCGACCGCTGGCACGCGCGCTGGCTGCGCGCGCTGGGATCGATCGGCGAACGGCTCGATCGGGGCGGCCAGGCCGAGGCCGCGGTGGCGATCTACCGCCGTGCGCTCGAGCAGGACCCGCTGGCCGAACCGCTGACCCAGCGCCTGATGCGCACGCTGGCCGGACTGGGCCGTTCGGCCGAGGCGCTGGAGGCCTACCGGCACTGTCGCCGCCAGCTGGGGCTGCTGCGCGGCGTGCCGCCGGCGGCCGCGACCGAAGCGCTGGCCGCCGCGCTGCAGTCCGGCTGAACGAATCTCTATGCGATCCGTGGGAGCTCCGGCGTCAGGCTGGAGGCCTTCCCACCCTGACCATGGAGATCCCGATGAAAGCTGCCCTGATTCTCGGCTCGGCCCTGCTGGCCGGCGCCGCCTGCGCCCAGGACCCCGCCGCCACCGATGGCGACAAGTACAAGGTCCTGCTCGAGAACGACAAGGTGCGCGTGCTCGAGTACCGCGACGTGCCGGGCGAAAAGACCCACCAGCACCAGCACCCGAACTTCGTGCTCTACGCGATGGGGCCCTTCAAGCGCAAGATCCACCTGCCCGACGGCAAGGTGCTGATGCGCGAGTTCAAGGCCGGCGACGTGATGTGGTCGCCGGCGCAGACCCATATCGGCGAGAACATCGGCACGACGCCGACACACGTGATCATGGTCGAGCTGAAGACGCCGAAGTAGGACGGATCAGCGCCGCGGCGGCACCCAGGGGTCGCGCCGGTCGGTCTGAATCGCCGGTTCGATCACCAGCGGCTGGCTGCCAGCGGTCGGCGGCGTGCCGGCGCGGTCGGCGCCGGGCACCGGCGTGCGCAGCTTCGGCGCCTCTCGCGCCGGCCGCGCGGCCAGCGTGCCGGCATAGAAGGCCTGCAGGTCGGCGCGCTGGCGCGGCCGGGTGCCGTCGTCGAGGAAGCTCATGTGACCGCCGGGGTAATTGCGGATCTGCACGCGCGGCGAGGCCAGCCGCGCCAGGTCCTGCTCGGTGACGTGGAAGGGCGTGGCCAGGTCGTGCACGCCGCTGATCGACAGCACGCGCAGGGAGGCGTTCTGTGCCAAGGCCGCCTGCAGGTCGGGCACGGTGTCGGGCAGCGCGCGGCCGGCGTGGCTGAAGTCCCAGTGCTGGATCGCGTTGCTGAACAGCACGTAGGTGGAGGCGTTGCGGTAGCGCAGCGTGTCGCGCAGGTAGGTGTTGATCGCCGCCTCGAACGAGGCGGTGATCCAGGTGCTGGACGGGTCGCCCTCGGCGGCCAGCGCGCTGCCCAGGGGCGCCAGCATGCGGCCGTCGTAGCGGCCGATCAGCTGGCCGGAGATGAGGGTGGTGCGGTCGCGGCCCGGGTCGAGGTCGAAGCTGGCAGCCCACAGCGTGGCCGGGGCCCCGCTCAGGTCGGCCAGCGGCTGCCACAGCGGCGGCGCCGCCGTGCCGCCGGCGCGGTAGGCGTTCACCGCCGGGCCGTAGGGGTCGAGCGCGTAGTCGCGCGCGCCGGCGAGCCAGGCGTCGAGGTCGGCGGGCACCGGCGTCGTCAGGCGGTGCCAGGCCCCGACCGCGGCGTAGCTGGGCAGGTAGCCGGCGCAGCTGGCGGTGGCGCTGCCGCCGACGCCGCAGTTGTTGTGGTAGTCCAGCGCCGGCGACTGCAGCACGACGCCGTCGAGCATCACGCCGGCGTCCTGCAGCCGGCGCGCCAGCACCGCGCTGCGCGGGCCGCCGTAGCTCTCGCCGTAGAGGAACTTCGGCGAGGCGGTGCGGGCGTTGACCTGCAGGTAGCGGATGATGAAGTCGCGGAACAGCTCGGCATCGCGGTCGACGCCCCAGAACGACTGATTGACGAAGGGCGCGATGGCCTGCGACCGCCCGCTGCCGACCGCGTTGACGAAGACCATGTCCGTCGCATCGAGCAGGCTGTCGGCGTTGTCGGCGAGCGGGAACGGGCGCGCTGCGGTCGTGGCCGGGACGCCGGTGACGAGCCGCTTCGGGCCGAACGAGCCGAGCTGCAGCCACAGACTGGCCGAGCCGGGGCCGCCGTTGTAGAAGAAGGTCACCGGGCGGGTCGCCGGATCGGCGCCGTCGAGCGTGTAGGCCACGTAGAACACGCTGGCCTGCGCCGCGCCGGTGCCGGGCGCGCGGGCGATCAGGTGGCCGGCGGTGGCGGTGTAGGCGAGCGTGCGGCCGTCGAGCAGCAGCGTGTGCCGGGTGACTGCCGCGGCCTCCACCGCGCCGGGCAAGGCCGCCCCGGGGGCCGACGAGTAGACCGCGGGATCGTCGCGCTC
>CALJUI010000118.1 GCA_937975735.1 uncultured Rubrivivax sp. | reverse complement strand
TGGCCGAGATCACCGGCAAGACCGCGGTGCTGAAGACGCTGCGCGACTACACGCATGCGAAGAATGCCGTCTGGGGCGTGACCGCGCGCAACCGCGAGCAGAACTACGCGCTGAACCTGCTGATGGACCCCGAGTGCGACTTCGTCACGCTGGCCGGCACGGCGGGCACCGGCAAGACGCTGATGTCGCTGGCCGCCGGCCTGTCACAGGTGCTCGACGAGCGCCGCTTCACCGAGATCATCGTCACCCGGGTGACCGTCCCGGTGGGCGAGGACATCGGCTTCCTGCCCGGCAACGAGGAGGAGAAGATGGGCCCGTGGATGGGCGCGCTCGACGACAACCTCGAGGTGCTGGCGCGAGGCGACACCACCGCCGGCGAATGGGGCCGCGCGGCGACGAACGACCTGGTGCGCAGCAAGATCAAGATCAAGAGCCTGAACTTCATGCGCGGGCGCACCTTCCTGAACAAGTACGTGATCATCGACGAGGCGCAGAACCTGACACCCAAGCAGATGAAGACCCTGATCACGCGCGCCGGTCCGGGCACCAAGATCGTCTGCATGGGCAACCTGGCGCAGATCGACACGCCCTACCTGACCGAAGGCTCGTCGGGCCTGACCTACGCCGTCGACCGCTTCAAGGGCTGGCCGCACGGCGGGCACATCACGCTGGCGCGCGGCGAGCGGTCGCGGTTGGCGGACTTTGCGAGCGAGGTGTTGTAGTTGCCGACCTGCGGTTGTCAGGTGCGGCTGACTGACACCGGATCCCGGCATTCCGGTATCGCCAATTGCCCTTCAGCCCTGCCACTCACCGCATTCCGAAGCTTCCTTCCGCGATCAGGATGGTGGTGGCGCGCAAAGCCTCGTTGCTGGCAAGTCGGAATCTCCCGGTGACGCGTCCGGTAGAAGGGTTGTGGCTTTCGACCACCGCTTCGAAGTAGACCCTTTCCTTCATTCGACGCCCGTCAGAGAGGGTGATGTCGCCGACGGTCATCGTTGCGGTCTGCCCCAAAGCGAGCCTCTCACTGAGGGCGCCGATCATGATTCGAAGATCACTTACCCCGATGCAATCGGTGGGGGTTGTTGTCGAAACGTTGATCAACCCTGCCCCCGAGACGGTCACGTTGTACCCAGCGTCGCCTGGGGCGCCGCCTGCTGACAACCTGGGCTTGTTCACCGAGAAGCTCGCAGCAAACCTACACGGCGTCGGGCCGAGCCGGTCGGCAATCGTCGTCGAACCTGCGCTCAGAGACGCTGCAAGCGCCGCTGGATCTTCAGCGTCAAGAACGCGGTAGTCGAAGACCAGCACTTCGGGCGGTCCACCGCTCAAACGAATACAACCCGCGATTTGCGCAACAACAAGGGCGCCGATCGCCAATGCCGTCGCGGGGATCAGAGTCCGCTTCCTCAGCATGCTCACTTCCCCTCCTTGTGGCAACGAGTCAGGCCGCCCCTTTGTCGGCGCGCGCATCGCGCCCTAAGGCCCACTGCCCACGCGCCATAGGCCCGTCAAGTCCGCTTGACTGAACAGCGAGCGGCGCTCCGACAGCGATCTCTGCCGCCCGACTGGGGCATAAGTGTTTGCGTAGATCTGGTAGAGCGGGATTGGCGTGCCTTCGCGCCCCATCGCGCCGCTGACCGGATCGAGCCAGAACCTGCCGGGCTCCAACACCGCCAGCCCCGTCATCCGTTGAAACTCGGCGATCTGCGACGGAGTGAGCGCGATGCCGTTGATGACGAGCTCGAACTCGTCGAAGTGCCCGAGGAGTGACCCCGCCCGTTGCCTGACTCGATCCCAGTAGCCCATGAAGCTCTCCTCTCCCGTTCACACGAGTGCGCATCGGGCTAGCGGCGCGAGAGCACCACCGCGGCGTCGTCTGCGTAGTGACCGTGAAGTTCGGGGAACACGTCGTCGTTGAACCTGTTCTCGAACGCATAGACGCTGATCGCCAGGAAGCGCGTACCCGGCGGCAGGTTCATGCTCGCGCTGGCCTGCCGCCAAACGAAGGCGTCCCCCGCCTTGTCCGCTGGATCGCTGTGCAGGATCTGGGCGGTCCTGTGGCGCAGCCACGCATCCGCGGCGCTGACATCGGCGTCGTCGCGCGACCTGCCTTGCGCCACGGCTGCGTTGATGCCGTTGGTCCAGCGCGCCGCAAAGCTCGTCGGTGCGCCGTTGAATGCCATCACCTGTACGCCCATCGCATCATCGGTCTGCGTGCATCCCACCACTCGGCTGAGCCAGACCGATGCGTCGACCTTGACCAGGTCCGCGTCGATGTCCGTGGCGAGCGCGCTGACATCGACAAGCTGAACCTGCTCCGCCGACGAGCCCCGAACCGAATCGGAACGGCCGGTACCGACGAAGTGCAGCATGCGAGTGCCCCCGAGCGCCGTGCGTGGTGCGATGCCCTGCTGCGCAGGCACACTGACCGACTGGTCGAAACGCCAATAGCCGAAGCCGTCCGGCGCGAAGCCAACGCGCACCGCCGCCTCGAAGCCGGGGTCGTTGAGCAAATTGACGGCATAGCTTGCCGAACCAGCGATGGCGGGCGGTGCGGAAGTGTCGTAGGACGCCGGCATTGGTGGCGTTGGGCAGACTCCCGGAATCACGGTCAGGATCGCCGGCGCGCTGTGCAGGGCGCCCACGCTGTTGCCAACGAGAACGCGGAAGTAGGCGTTGTCGTCGGCCAACCGGGACGGCGCGACGACGAAGTCGCTCGATGAAGCCGAGGCGACGTCGAAGTAGTTGACGCCAGCGTCGTCGGACCGTTGCCATTGATAGCTGATCGGCCCTGATCCGCGGACGGCCACACTGAAGGTCGCGGTGGCATCCTGCGCGACCGCGATGCTGGCCGGTTGCACCGTGATGACGGGCGGCGCAGCCAGCAGGCGCAGTAGCACTTCGGGGGATGTTCGCGCGGCGCAGACGTTCGTCGGCCCGCGGTCGGATGCTCGCAGTGTCAACCGATAGTCGCCGGGCTCGAGCGCGTTCGTGTCCCAGTCGCAGGTACCCCTCGCGCGTGCGCCAGGCGACAGCTGCTGGCAGATCACCGTGTCATTCGCCAGCACCGCCAGCGTGTCGTACAGCCAGCGGCTGCTGTAGCTGAACGCCACTCCGACCCTGTCGCCGGCATTTGCCGCCGTGCCGGCCGCAGGCGACTCGATCGCCAGTGTCGTATTGACATTGGTCTCGGCACATGTGTCCTCGAGGGCGTCGTTCAGCTCGCCGCATCCTGCAAGACCCATCGTGATGGCAAGCGCTGCGGTCAACACTGATCTGGGCATCGCAGTCCTCCCCGAAGCCGGGGCGTCGAGGGCACTTGCCCGATCGACCGACGGGACGCCGACGCGCGCCGTCTACCGCCCCAGACTTGTGTGCTGACCATACGCGCGCGCGCAGTCGCGTACCTCATTCGATCGAATGAGATCCGACAACGAGCCACGGCACGCGTCGTCGGTCGAGCACTCGGCGCGCGTATGGCGCGCGCGGTCGGCTCAGTGCGCCGCGTCGGCCTGCGGCAATACCCCGCAGGCTTCGAGCAGTTGCGCCAGCGCCACCTGGGTGCGGGCGCCGGTCTTGTCGAAGACATGCTGCAGGTGGGTTCGCGCGGTGGTGGGCGCGATGCCGAGTTCGGCGGCGACCGCCGGCACGCCGGCCAGCCGGCCAGCGGCCAGCGCGACGCCGACCTCACGCTCGGTCAGCCCGAAGGCTGCCCGAAGGATCTCCGCGGCCACAGTGCCCCGCTCGCTCGGGTCGGTGACGAACAGAAGCACGCTGTCGAGCCGCCTTGGGTCATGGAATTCGACACCCTCGGCGCGGCGCGGCATGACGATGGCCAGCAGCGGCAGGCGCGACACCCCGCGGTGGATCGACATCGTCGCGACCCGCTTCTCCGCCAGCCCGTCAAAGACCGAGCGGATGCATTCAGCCAGGCGCAGGCCATCGCCGTAGTGGCGCGCGCTTAGAAGACGCCGGGTGCTGATCAGCCCGTCGGCCTCCACCAGCAGCCTACGCGCCCGGGCGTTGGCATAGCGTATCAACGCCGACCGGTCGAGCACGAAGACGGCGCAACGCTGGTGTTCGAGCGCTTGCTCGCGCGTGTCCAGCCTGGCCCTCATCGTCTCGAGCCTGCGCATGATCTCCAGCGCGCGCGCGAGGTGCGCGCCGATTCGATCCTGGGTGCGCAGCACCTCGCAGCGAGCACTGTGCCCGATCTCGCGGTGCATCAAGGACAGGCCAATCGTGAAAAGACCGTCCTGCCGCAGCAGAAGGAAGGACTGTCCGACGATGCCCTGCGGCGCCAGGATCGCGTCGTGGAACTCGGTGGCACGCAGATCGCGTGCGTCGACGTAGGTCTCGGACGAATGTGTCACGCCCACGGCGGCATGCCGCACCACCGCACGCGTCCAGGGGTTCAGCGTGAACCGTTGCTCGAAGAGCTCGAGAAGATCGAGGTCGAGGCCGGCGACGGAGGGAGCATGCCCGTGGCCACTGACCAATTCGAACACGCCAAGCATGCCGCCCATGGCGCCAGTGGCCTCGGCGATCGCGCCGATCGCCCGTGGCATCGACTCCGGTTCCAGGACGGCGTCGTAGATCGCGCCAACGGCGCGCTCGTGGCAGTCAGTAACCTGAGCAACGGCCATGACGACCTCCTGGCTCGGTCGACGACGGCGGCCCGTCCGTCTGGTCCGCCACCCTGCACCGCGCCTTGACTCTGCGCGCAATCGGCGCCGAGATCAAGACGGCAGGACGACTGGTCCGCCCGCCGTTTCAGGCTCAGGGGATGAAGTTCGTCCCCTCGGGCAGTGGGCCGACGATCGGCACCTCGAACAGCGGCCCCGCGCCGTCCGGGTCGATCGCCAAGGCGCCATGGCTGGCGAAGAAGGTCGCGATCTGCACCTGCGCACCGAGGGCGGCCGGCGCCGCCGCCGGATTGAAGATGTTGGTCAGGAAGGTGTGCGGGTTCTTGCCGACCGCCGGGTTGGCGGCGTAGGCCAGGTCGTTGCGGTAGTAGGTGGCCCGGTCGGCCAGCCCGCCGGCGCGCAGGATCGCGCTGGTGGTCGGGTTCGGCACCGTCACGTCGCCCTTGGCGAACTGGTAGATCACCGGCTTGGGCGCATGACCGCGCAGCGGCTGCTGCCGGATGAACGGT
>CALJUI010000117.1 GCA_937975735.1 uncultured Rubrivivax sp. | reverse complement strand
ATCTTGAGACGCTGAGCTTCCAGGCGCCGGAGTTCTACCGCAAGCTCGGCTACCGCGTGGCGTTCGCCCGCTCGGGCTATCCGCACGGCATCGGCAAGTACCACATGGTCAAGGAACTCGACGGCGACGCCGCTTGAGGGCCGCGCGGCTCGGGACGGGGGCGTTGACTATGATGCCCCTCTAGTCCCCCTCTAGTCCCCTGCCAGCGATCAGCCAATGGCCCTGGTCCCGCCGGCGTCCGCCGGGCGCGCACCGCAGGCTCTTGCTCCACCCCATGCCCATCGACGTCTACGTCATCATCGGCAACCCGCGCACGCGGAAGTCGTCGATCGTCCGCAGCCTGACCGGCTGCTTCAACCGCAGCGTGCGGGACATCGTGCTGCAAGGCGTCCGGAACCCGGTGCGCTTCTACGCGCGGGTGGGTTCGCTGCAGGACACGAACACGTCGATCGAGGACTTCGTCGCCGAAGTCGGCAGGACGCGCTGCAGCGCCGTGATCTGCTGCCTGTCGCCGGGCGCGAACCCGAACAGCTTCGCGGCCTGCCCGGACGCGAAGGCCTACATCGACGGCTTCAAGGCCGCCGGCTGGCGCATCAAGGGCGTTGCCGTGCTCGGCCAGAACGGCGGCGGCGTGCGCGCCACCAACCTGCGCCAGTACCCGCAGGCCCCGGTGGCGCCGATCAACGCCACCGCGCGCGACATCCGCGCCCAGTTCGGCTGGGTGTGAAGGGGCCGGCGGGCTGCCTCGCCAGTCGACGCTGTCGGGCGTAGAGTCGACCGCGACGCACCATCGCTGGGGAATGGGCATGGAACGGGTCGCGCGCAACTGGGTGCTCGTGCTGGGCGCCGATGGCGCCATGGTGGCGGACGTGGCGGAGCGCCTGAACAGGCGGTCGTACTCGGTGTGCCAGCCCGCGCGCGATGTCGTCGCCGCGGACCCGAAGGAGGCGCATCGGATCGCCGTCAAGTGCGCCATTGCCGTGGTCGTCCTGGCCACGCCGGACTTCTATCGCGATCCGTTTCATCGGGAGCTGCTGGACCTCGCGGATGGCCGTCGTCCGCTGCGGATGATCGTCGTCGCCGTCGATCCGGCGATGGATCCGAGTCACGGCACTTCGCCGCATCGGTGGCGTTCGTCGGTCCGCGTGAAGGGGGCCGGCAGTCGGCAGACGGTGGTCGACCGGATCGACTGGGCGCTTCAACGCACCCTTCGCTACGTCTCCTACGGATCCCGGAAACCCCAGGGCCGGCGAGGCGTCTCGGCCTTCGTCAGCTACAGCGCCGAGAACACGCCGTCCAGGAATCTGCTCTGCGCATCTCTCGAAGCGATGGGGATGCGGGTGTGGGACTACGGGTCCAGCCCGCGGCACGGCGACCGCCCCTATCGTGACGAGCTCGACGACGCGATACGGACTTCCAGGGCGGTACTCTTCCTGCACACCGCGGCCTGGGAGCGGTCCGTGGAGTGCCGGCGCGAATGCACGGTCGCCAGGAAGGCCGGCGTGACGCGACTCTGGGTGTGCTTCGGCCGGTCGGGTGAGCCCGCCGACCGTCGCCGTGGCGAAGCGGTGATCGATCTGCGGGCGAGTCACCGCGCCGAGGGGTTGATCGAGCTCGAGCGCGCGCTGTTCCCGGCCCGCCGGCAGTCGAAGCTGTGACGGCCGAGCCCAGCGCGTGGCGCGCGTGGCAGGTCCGGCCGTGGCCGCCGCGGGACAGGGTCGGCGATGCGGTTGCCGCCGAAGACTTGGGGCTGTGAGTCGGCTGGGTGTGAACAGGCCCGGCACCAGCCGTCCTGCCCGGACAAGAAAAAGGGGCACGCCGGATGGCGTGCCCGACGGGAGAGACAAGGGGAGTGCGGAGGATTCGGCGCGATCCGCTGAAGAAGCTGTAGGCCTCGGCGCCGACTCTGGCCCGCACCCGCACGCACGAAGATGCGGTGGACCTGGCGGCGCCGAACACGGTGGCGCAGACGGTGGCCGACTACCGCGCGCTGGGCCTGACGCTGGGCATGCATCCGGTGGGCCCGCTGCGCGGGGAGCTCGCGCCAGGCCACCAGGCCCGGGCTGGCAGTACGCGGTACATTTTCGCCGGCCCGGACCTGGCGTCCTGCCGCTGTCACCCGCTTAGCTCGAACGCTTGGCCGCAAAATCGCACCATGCCGGAACTCTTCGCTCAGCTTGGCTTTGTGTGCGCGGTATTGGCGGGCTTTGCGTTCACCTTCGTTGGCGGACTGCTCTCCTCCCCGGTGCAGTCGCGCGCATACGCCTGGACCTTCGGCGCCGCGCTGTTTGCCGCTGTCGCGCTCATGGTCGCCGCGGTTGGTGCTGTGTTCGCTGGACTGGCCGTTGCAGGTCAGCATGTGGCTGCGGAGCAGGCCCGCTCGCTGCATCAACTCGTCTCTCAGGCCTTTCTGCTCGGGGTGATTGCCTTGCTGGTGGCCGCTGGCTGCGTCGGCTGGCTCAGGAGCCGCCGGCTCGGCTTTGTCTCAATCGCGGTCGCCGTTCTGGGCTTCGTCGGTCTCGCGGCGGTGGTCGTACCCTTCCTGCGTCTACAGTAGTGCGGACTTGGGCTGCCTCCGCGGGCGGCTCAGCTCAAACGTTGGGCCTCAAGTTCGAGCAGCCGCGCGCAATCGAAACGCTCGCATTGCCGGTGTCTTGCCTCAAGCTCGTCTGTCGTACCCTAGAGCCCGCGCTATCAGTCGGTTCTCCAGTTCAGGAGCCTCCTCATGCCCATTAGCTCACTTCAGTCGATGAGAGGCGCGGAGCTCCCGCGTCCGATTCAAGTGGTCATTGCAGTGGTGTCAGTCATCTTGGCAACTGGGCTCCTCTTGGCGGTGAAGTCGTACATTCCCGGCGGCTCGGCTGCGGGGCACTTCGCCCTAGCGGCCCTCTTCATCGCGGCTGTGCCCGGCTACATGACCCTCTGTTCCATCGTGGTCACGAGTATCCGGAACGCACGGGCGCAGCCGGGTGCGGAGCAGTAGCGCCACGTCTCGGCGGTTGCGGCCTGGACAGGCGTGCACTTGAGGCCTTGTATCTCTCGGAAGACCGCAGTCGAGCAGTGCGCCGCGGAAGTGTCGCAATCGATCCTCACCAGGAGCCCACCATGACCTACGTCGACGGCTACGTCATCCCCGTTCTCGAGTCCAACAAGGACAGCTACCGGCAACTGGCCGAACGCGCCGCCGTGATCTTCAAGGACCACGGCGCGCTGAGCGTGGTCGAGTGCTGGGGCGACGACGTGCCGGAGGGCAAGCTCACGTCGTTTCCGATGGCGGTGCAGCGCAAGGCCGACGAGGTGGTGGTCTTCTCGTGGATTAGCTGGCCGTCGAAGGAAGTGCGTGACGCCGGCATGAAGGCGGCGATGGAGGATCCTCGAATGAAGTTCGACGACCCCGCGCAGATGCCCTTCGACGGCAAGCGGATGATCTTCGGCGGGTTCAGGGTGCTGGTCAGCGCCTAGAGTTCGGTGCGGTTCCGTGCCCACGCGCATCGCCTGATGGAGTCACGGGAGAAGCCGTCGCTGCAGATGAGCAGTCGCGCGAGGCGTCCGAGGGCTCGAGCACCGTGCGCTGCACGGCCTGGATCGCGTCGAACGGCAGTCGGCGGCGTGGTGGGCCACATGATCGCCCTGGGCGGCGGCGCCTCGATGTCGCTGGCGAACGCCAGGGCCCGGGTCCTGGCCGGCGTGCTCGCGGTCTTGTGTGGTTCGGCTGCGGCGGCCCAGGACTGCGGGTCGATCAACGGCGGCGAGCTCGACGACCTGGCCTTTCGCGGCGACATCCGGGCGACCGGCCTGCTCGGCCTGTTCGGCCGCACCGGCGTGCTCGCCTTCCAGGACGGGCTCGCCACCTGGACGGTGGGCGAAGGCGCTCAGGACCTGCTGCCCGCCTGCTACAGGGTGTCGAAGGCGCAGGACGGCTCGCGCTTCCGGATCACGATGAAGGGCCGGGACGGCGGCACGGTCGAATGGCGGGGGCTGTACGACGGGTCGACCGTCAGGGACGTCGAGGCGGTGTGGACGCGCCGCAAGGGCGACTTCGTCCACGACCTGCTGCTGCCGGACGCGGTGCTGCTGCGGTTCACCGCGGAGGCCAAGCCGTGACGCGGCGGGCGAAGCCATCGCCGGCCAGGGTCCCGTTCCAGCATCCGGCGGTGGCCGCGAAGTTCGCGAGCTATCCGGCGCGCGCGCGGCGCCGGCTGCTCGCGGTGCGCAGCCTGATCTTCCGGACCGCACGGCGGACCCCGGGCGTCGGCGAGATCGAGGAGACGCTGAAGTGGGACGAACCCGCCTACCTGACGCGCAACCGCGCCGGCACCACCGTCCGCATCGACTGGAAGGACAGGGCGCCCGACAAGGTCGCGCTGTACGTCCACTGCCAGACCGACCTCGTCGAGACCTTCCGCCGCCTGTTCCCGGACGACTTCGAGTTCGAAGGCCAGCGGGCCCTGCTGCTCGCGGTCGACGAGCCCTTGCCGCGCGACGCGCTGGCGCTGTGCATCGAGGCGGCGCTGACCTATCACCTGCGCAGGAAGCCGCCGCGCGGCCGCACGCCGGCGCCTTGAGCCGTGCCGACGCTGGCCCTAGCATGGTCGGGCGTTCGGGACGGCGGTCGGGAGGACGGTCATGAAACGAGTCACCGGCATCGGCGGCATCTTCTTCAAGGCGAAGGACCCGAAGGCGCTCGCCGCGTGGTACGAGCGGCACCTGGGCATCGACGTGCAGGACTGGGGCGGCGCGGTCTTCCGGTGGGTCACGCCGGAGAACCCGTCGGGCACCGGCACCACCACCTGGAGCCCGTTCAAGCAGGACACCGAGTACTTCGCGCCGGGCACCGCCACCTTCATGGTCAACTACCGCGTCGAGGACCTGCACCAGTTGCTGGCCGCGCTGCGCGCCGAGGGCTGCCGGGTGGAGGACAAGGTCGAGGAGTCGGAGTACGGCAAGTTCGGCTGGGTCGTCGACCCGGAGGGCAACAAGCTCGAGCTGTGGCAGCCGCCCGAGGGCTCCTGACGTGAGGGCGGTGCCCGCCGTCGACCGATGACCGCGGCGACGTTCGTCGAGGTCGATCCGCAGGGTGCCGACGCGCTGGCGCTGCTGCGCGAAGCGGCCATCGAGGCGAGGGCGCTGTACCCGGACCTGCTCGATCCGGACGGACCCTGGCCGACCAACGGGCCCACGCCGCCGGGCGGGGTGTACCTGCTGGCCTACGTCGACGGCGCGGCCCTGGCCTGCGGCGCGATCCGCCCGCTGGAGCGCGGCGTGGCCGAGGTCCGGCGCATGTTCGTCACGCGGTCGGCGCGACGGCGCGGCCTGGCGCGGCAGATGCTGCGCGAGCTGGAGGCACGGGCGCTCGGGCTCGGCCACGCGGTGCTGCGGCTCGAGACCGGCCACCGTCAGCGGCCGGCGATCCGGCTGTACGAGTCCGAGGGCTTCGTGCCGATCCCGGCGTTCGGCGCGTACGCGGGGGACCCGACCAGCGTGTGCTTCGAGAAACGCATCGCGGGCGGATGAGGGCCTTACAGTCCGCGCGACCAAGAAAAAGGGCACGCCGGAGGGCGTGCCCGAAGGGAGAGACAAGGGGAGTGCGGAGGATTCGGCGCGATCAGCCGAGGAAGCTGTAGGCCTCGGCGCAGACGCGGGCGGCCATGCCGCTGCGCTGCACGCGCTGCGTCTCGTTGCGCACGGCCTGGCGGCTCAGTTCGCCGGACGGCGTGCCGGGCAGCGCCAGCAGCGAGGCTTCGGTCAGGCTGCCCTGCTTCAGCGCGCGGATGGCTTCGGCGCGCACTTCGGCGGCGCTGACGCCGGAGTTCGTGTCGATGGCCGGGAAGACGGTGGCTTCCTGGGCGAAGGCGCTGCCGGCGAAGGCGACGGTGGCGGCGGCGAGGAGGGTGCGGGTGTTCATGATCGGTCCTTTCGGTGGGGGTGGGAGGCTCGGCTTTCGGTCGAGAGGGCCAGTGACTTCACTGACCATGGCCCGAACTTTGAGCGAGCCGACCGACGCGGGCCGAACAGCCAGATGACATCTTTGTCATCTGCGGGCCTGCCGCGTGTACGCTCGGCGTCTGTCGCCACAGGACGGAGCTCACGATGAAGATCACCGCCCAGGTCCGCAGCAGTGCCGCGACGCACGAGGTGCATATGAGCACCGGCGATGCGAGCCGCGCGCTGCCGCTGCCCGGCAAGCCCGCGGGCGGCGGATCGGCGGTGAACGGCGGCGAACTGCTGATGCTTGCGTTGGCCACCTGCTACTGCAACGACCTGCACCGCGAGGCAGCGCGGCTCGGGATCATCCTCGACGAGGTCGAGGTGCAGGCCGAAGCCCGGTTCGACGGCATCGGCCTGGCGGCACGCGACATCCGCTACCGCGCCCGCGTGCGCAGCGCGGCGAGCGAGGCGCAGGTCGAACGGCTGCTGCGCGAGACCGACGCGGTGGCCGAGATCCACAACACCGTGCGCGCCGGCGTCGAGGTGCAGCGCACGCCATGGCCCGGCACGGACCGTGAGCCGGCGCTGCCGAGCGCGTGACGCTGCCGCTGCTCGACGCGCTGACGACGCGCCGGCTGGTGCTGCGGCCGGTCGCCGAGGCCGACCTCGACGACCTCCTGGCGGTCAACGGCGACCCCGAGGTCACGCGCTTCCTGCCCTACGACACCTGGCGCGGGCAGGACGACGCGCGAGCCTGGCTGGCGCGCATGCGCGCGCTGGAGGCCGGCGGCCGCGCGCAGCAGCTGGTGCTGGCGCTGGCCGAGCCGTCGCGCGTGGTGGGCTCGCTGCTGCTGTTCAACCACGATCCGCCGAGCGCCCGACTGGAGATCGGCTACGTGCTCGGGCGCGCGCACTGGCGCCGGGGCCTGATGGCCGAGGCGCTGCAGGCCTACGGCGACCATGCCTTCGGCGCCGCGGGCCTGCGCCGGCTGGAGGCCGAGGTGAACCCGGCGAACAAGGCCTCGTGCCGGCTGATGCGGCGGCTGGGCTTCGTGCACGAGGGCACGCTGCGCCAGCGCTGGGTGGCCAAGGGCGCCGCCTACGACACCCTGTTCTTCGGCTGCCTGGCCGAGGACTGGGCGCGGCGGCCGGCGGCGGGTTGACGCTAGCATCGGTCTTCGGCCGTCCCTTCAGGAGAGCCCCGATGCGTCCATCCCGATCGACCGTCCTTGCGTTGCTGCTGCTGGTCGGCGGCGCCGCCGTCGCGCAGTCCGCCGACGTGCCGCCGACCGACGAGGCGGCCCTGCTGAAATGGCTGCAGGCCGGCCGGTACAAGGGCTGGGCCAAGGAGTCGGCGGCGCACCCGTCGCAGGGGCCGCACCCGGTGAAGGTGGTGGCGCACCTGAACCCGGCGCTGGTGCGCTCGCTCACCGCCAAGGCCGCGGCGCACCCGAAGGGCAGCGCCGCGGTGAAGGAACTGCTGGACGCCGACGGCAAGCCAGCCGGCTGGGCGGTGTCGGTGAAGACCGACGCCGACAGCGCCGGCGGCAAGGGCTGGTACTGGTACGAGATCCTCGGCACCACCGCCGCCGGCCGCGTCGTCGCCAAGGCCAACGGCGTGCCGCTGTGCTTCGGCTGCCACACGCCGGGCCGCGACTTCGTGCTGATCCCGTTCCCGCTGAAGTGAGGCGATGAGCGCCCGACAGCGCCCGCCGTGGGCCGTCGCGGCGCGCGTGCACCTGCTGCAGTTCGACGCACCGCTGCGCGCGGCCCATGGCCGACGCGACGGCGTGCGGATGCTGCTGGCCTTCGCCGGGGTCGCCGGCGTGCTGCCCTGGGGCTGGGCGATGCTGGCGCCGGCGCTGGGCTGGCGCGGCGTGGCCGGTGCGACGTTCGGCTACGTGGCCGTGCTGCTCGCGACCTTCGCGGTGCTGCACCGCGCGGCGATCGGCCTGCCCTTCGCCGCGATCGGCCTGCGGCCGTGGCGCGACTGGACGCGCGGCGAGCGCCTCTACCTCGTGCAGGTCTTGCCGCTGGCCGTGCTGCTGTTCGGAGGGCTGTTCTGGCCGGCGCTGTCGGCGGCCTACGCCCGCCAGGGGGCGGCGGGCTTCGTGCTGGCGACCCTGCTGCCGGGGCTGCTGTGGGGCGTGTTCCAGGAGTTCGCCTACCGCGGTTGGCTGCAGACCGAGCTGATGCGCCGCTTCGGCGGCGTCGCCGGCTGGCTGCTGGCCAACCTGCTGTTCACCGTCGGCCCGCTGCACGCCGCGGCGCTGTTCGGTCCCGCCGGCGTCGACTGGGGCCTGGCCGCGGCGGTGTTCGGCATCGGCCTTTACTTCGGCCTGCTCTACTGGCGCAGCGGCAACCTGTGGCTGCCCGCGGTGCTGCACGGCCTGTGGCCGCCGAACATGACCTGAGGAGAACCGCATGGACTTCCGCACCGTCCGCTACGAGGCCCACGACCGGGTCGCGACGATCACGCTGAACCGGCCCGAGCGCTTCAACGCGATCGACCGCACGATGCCCGAGGACATCGCCGCCGCCTTCGAGCACGCGGCGGCCGACGATGCGGTGCACGTCATCGTGCTGACCGGCGCCGGCCGGGGTTTCTGCGGCGGATACGACCTGAAGGACTTCGCCGAGACGCCGGGCGAGAACCCGGGCATCCAGGAGATGCCCTGGGACCCGATGATCGACTACCGCTTCATGCAGCGCTGCACGCAGCAGTTCATGTCGATCTGGCGCTGCCCGAAGCCGGTGATCGCGCGCGTGCACGGCGACGCGGTGGCCGGCGGCAGCGACATCGCGCTGTGCTGCGACCTGATCGTGATGGACGAGAAGGCGCGCATCGGCTACCCGCCGGCGCGCGTCTGGGGCTGCCCGACGACGGCGATGTGGGTCTACCGCGTCGGCGCCGAGCAGGCCAAGCGGCTGCTGTTCACCGGCGACCTGATCACCGGCGCCGAGGCCAAGGCGATCGGCCTCGTGCTCGACGCGGTGCCGGCGGCGGCGCTGGACGACGCCGTGCGCGCGCTGACGGACCGCATCCGCGGCGTGCCGAAGAACCAACTGATGATGATGAAGCTGATGGTCAACCAGGCCTACGAGAACATGGGCCTGGCCAGCACGCAGATGGTGGCCACGCTGTTCGACGGCATGGCCCGCCACACGCCCGAGGGCGTGGCGTTCAAGCAGCGCGCCGAGTCGGTGGGCTTCAAGCAGGCGGTGGCCGAGCGCGACTCGGGCGCGCCGATCCCGGGCAGCAAGCGCTGAACGGCGATGGCGTCGCCTCCGACCCACACGCTCGACGGCGGCTGCGATTGCCGCGAGGTCCGCTACCGCCTGCACGCGCGGCCGATGGTCGTGCACTGCTGCCACTGCCGCTGGTGCCAGCGCGAGAGCGGCGCATCGTTCGCGCTGAATGCGATGATCGAGGCCGACCGGCTCGAACGCCTGGCGGGCGAGACCGAGGCGGTGCGAACGCCGTCGGACAGCGGCCTCGGCCAGCTGATCCACCGCTGCCCGCAGTGCCGCATCGCGCTGTGGAGCCACTACGCGGGCGCCGGGCCGGCGATCGCCTTCGTGCGCGTCGGCACGCTCGACGACCCCGACGCCTGCCCGCCCGACATCCACATCTTCACCGCGTCGAAGCAGCCCTGGGTGCCGTTGCCGGCGGGGGCCCTGGCAGTGCCCGAGTATTACGAGCGCGAGGCGGTCTGGTCGGCCGACGCGCTGGCGCGGCGCGAGGCGCTGCGGCCGCGGATCGAGGCCTGGCAGGCGTCGGACCGCAGCTGGCCGCGCTGAGCGGCCGCCGAGGGGCGTATGCTCGACCACTCGAACGCCGGGACCGCGGAGTTGCCATGAATCTGCTGCTGTTGATCGTCGGCTGGTGCCTGCTGCTGGTGCTCGCCTGGCCGCTGGCGATCCTCACGCTGCTGCTGTTCCCGCTGCTGTGGCTGCTGTCGCTGCCGCTGCGGCTGATCGGCATCGTGATCGCGGCGCTGTTCGCGCTGGTCAAGGCCGTGCTCTTCCTGCCCGCGCGCCTGCTCGGGCACCGTGGCTGAGGCGCCTGCGCAGATCGAGTGGGAGGAGGGCGGCGCCGCCCACCGCGCCCGCTGGCGCTCCGAGCGCGGCGCCGCGCCGCCGCGGCGGGTCCTGACGGTCGACGACACGATCGGCGCCGACGCCGCCCACCACCTGACCAGCCAGGGCACCGCGCTGCTGTGGCGGGGCGACTATCACCAGGCGGTGCAACTGCTGCAGGCGGTTGCGCGGCGCATCGACAAGGGCCGGGCGCGCCGCGCGACCAGGGCCGCGCCGACGGGGGCCGAGGCCTTTCACTTGCACCGCCAGGCACAGGCGCAGCGCGCGCGCCTGCTCGGCGCGCTGCTGGTGCCGATCGATGCCGACCGCACCGTGCCGCTGCGCCGCGCGCCCGACCTGCGGCCGGCGCTGGACGCGGCCTGGGGGCCACCGGGGGCCGACGAACAGGCCGGCGTGATCGCGCTGCGCGAGCTGCAGGGCCTGGTCGGCGCCCACGAGTGGCGCCGCAAGGGCGTCGAGATCCCGGCGCTGGGCCCGCCGCCGGGCAACCGCATCCACCCGCACTACGGCGTGTTCTCGCCGGTGCGCGGCGAGTACGTGGACCTCGTCGCGCAGGCGCCGTGGCCGCCGGCGGGCGACGAACTCGCCTTCGACGTCGGCACCGGCACCGGCGTGCTCGCGGCGGTGCTGGCGCGGCGCGGCGCGGCCCGGGTGGTCGCCACCGACACCGACCCGCGCGCGTTGGCCTGCGCCGCCGAGAATCTCGAACGGCTCGGCGTGCGGGACCGCGTCGAGTTGGTCCGCGCGGACCTGTTCCCGCCCGGCGGCGCCGGGCTGGTCGTCTGCAACCCGCCCTGGCTGCCGGCGCGGCCGGCCGCGCCGATCGAGCGCGCGGTCTACGACGAAGGCGGCGCGATGCTCAAGGGCTTCCTCGCCGGACTCGCCGCGCACCTGGCGCCGGGCGGCGAGGGCTGGCTGCTGATGTCCGACCTGGCCGAGCACCTCGGGCTGCGTCCCGCCGACGAACTGCCCGCACTGTTCTCCGCCGCCGGGCTGCGGGTGCTCGGCCGGCTCGAGGCGCGACCGCGCCATGGCAAGGCGCTGGACCCCGACGACCCGCTGCACGCGGCGCGTTCGGCCGAGCGCACCTCGCTGTGGCGACTGGCCGCGGCTTGATCTGCGTCGGGTCGGACGGCACGAGGCGAGGTACGCTAGACCGTATACCAACCATCGGAGACCCGTCCATGATCCGCACCGTCCTGATCGCCGCCGCCTGCACGTTCGCGCCGCTGGCCGCGTCCGCCCAGCAGGCCACGTTCCAGATCAAGGCGCTGACGCCGGAGACCGCGCTGAAGGCGGCGCAGGCCGCGCTGGCCGCCTGCCGGGCGCAGGGCTACCAGGTCGCGGTGGCGGTGGTCGACCGCGGCGGCCTGCCGCAGGTCATGCTGCGCGACCGCTTCGCCGGCGCGCACACGCCGTCGATGGCCGAGAGCAAGGCCTGGACCGCGGCGAGCTTCCGCACCGGCACCACCGACCTGGCGGCCGAGACGCAGCCGGGCAAGCCGATGAGCGGCATCCGCCAGCTGCCCGGGGTGATGGCCGCCGGCGGCGGCAAGGTCCGCGAAGGCGGCGGCTCGATCTTCGGCGCGATCCGCGTCGCCGGCCCTCCCGGCGACGACGACGACGACGCCTCGGCCGAAGCCGGCATCAAGGCGATCGCCGACGCGGTCGAGTTCTGAGTGCCCGGCACCCGGCGCCGCTTGTGGCTCGCGGCGGCGCTGTCGGCGCCGGCCTGGCGGGTCGCGGCCGGGCCGGCGCAGCGCTTCCCCGACGTGCTGCGCGCGACGGTGCGTGCCGCCGGCACGGACCGCTTCGATTTCGACGTCACGCTGTCCTCGCCCTACGACAAGCCGCAGCGCTATGCCGACGCCTTCCGCGTGATGGGCCGCGACGGCCGGGTGTTCGGCGAGCGCACGCTGTGGCACGACCACGCGAACGAACAGCCGTTCACGCGCGACCTGTACGGCGTGGCGATCCCGCCCGGGGTGCGGGTGGTCGTGATCCAGGGCCGCGACCGGCGCCACGGCTGGGGCGGCGGCACGATCGAGGTGGCGCTGCCCGGGCGCTGAGCGCCGGCGACCGTTACTTCTTCTTCGCCGCGGCCTTGAGCAGGAAGGTGACCTTCAGCGTCACGCGGTACTCGGTGATCTTGCCGTTCTCGACGACCACGTTCTGGTCCTTGACCCAGGCGCCGGTGACATCGCTCACGGTGTCGCCGGCGCGCGCGATGCCCTGCTTGATCGCGTCGTCGAAGCTGGTCTTGCTGCCGGCGATGATCTCGATGACTTTGGCGACGGCCATGGCGGTGTCCTCCTTCGGTTGACCAACGGTTCTTCTAGCACGCGCGCGGCGTCGCCGCAGATCCCGTGGCGGCCGCCACCGCACACCGGGTTCGCAGGATTGCGGATCGGCGGCGAATACGTATATTGACCCGCGGTCTGTCGGACGGGGTGATACGGACGATGCGTGACTTCGAGGAATCGACGCTGTGGCGCGTCAGCGAGTTCGAGCGCGTGCGCGAAGCCACCGGCGCGAGCGGCTTCGCCAAGCTGTCGCGCAGCACGATGCTGTCGTCGACGCTGATGGCCGAACTCGGCCGCATCGAGACCTCGCGGCACGGGATGGACCTGCTCGAGGTGGTCGCCGCCTGCATCCGCCAGCGCGAGGCCGCGCTGCTGCTGCTGGAGCACGACCAGCTCGTCTGGCCGGTGACGCTGTTCCCCGAGCGCATGATGCTGCACTCGCCGACCGACTTCGTCGCGGCCACCGCCCAGGGCGCCGACAAGGTCCGGCTGCTGTCGGTCGACCCGCCCGGCGTGCGGCCGCCGGGGCACTGGCGCAACGACCGGATCGCCGACCTCGAGCACTACCGCCCGCTGCAGCCGCTGCTGTGGCGGCTGGCGCTGCAGGGCCCGCGGCACCGGCTGCTGGGCGAGATCGCCGGCTCGGCGGCCTACCGCTTCGTGCGCCGCGACGGCGAGCCGCTGGCCGTGCCGGGCGCGCTCGGCCCGGCGATCTCGCGCCTGCACGACGTCTCCGCGTCGCTGGCGGAGATCGCGCGCTGGCCGGGCATGAGCACCGAGCGGGCCAGCCGCATGCTCAACGCGCTGTACCTGAACGCCAGCCTGATGGTGCTGCGCGCGCACCCGTCGGCGTCGTCGCTGCGGCCGTCCTGGCTGCGGCCGAAGCGCTGAGAACGCGACGCGCTCAGCGCGGCGTCGGGCAGGGCATGCCGTACATCATCGCGCCGCCCTCGTGCATCAGCGCGCGGTGGCTTTCCATCAGCGCGGCGCGCTCCTCCGGCGTGCGGGCCTTGGCCATCGACTCGTGCAGCGTCTGCATGGCCTTCATGTGGGCCTCCATGCGCGCCGACCAGTCGGCGTTGGACATCATCGGGCCGCCGGCGTGCATGCCCTGGTGCATGCCGTAGCCCATGCCGCCACGCGGGCCGTACGCGCAGGCGGTCAGGGTCAGCGCCGCCGCAGCGGCGAGGGTGAGGCGTAGGACGGACATGGCGAAGCTCCTTGCTTGAATCGGCAGGCCCGCCCGATCGACGCCGGGCGGGTGCTGAATCCATCCTAGGAGCGCGCGGGCGCGGCGCCTTGCGCGAGATCAAGCCGGGTCAGGAGGGCAGGAAGTCCACCGGCCAGGACACGACCATCGTCTCGACGTCCTTCGCGCCGAAGTCGAAGCTGCGGATTCGCGCCAGCAGCTTGCCTTCGAGCTCCGCCGCCTTGAGCTCGCTCGAGATCACGCGCACGTCGACGACGTCGCCGCCCGGCGCGATCTTCAGCTCGAGCACGACCTTGCCCTGCAGCCCCGGCTCCTCGCGCAGCGCCCGGTTGTACAGCGCGTAGATCGCGCCCTTGTGGCGTTCGAAGACGAGGCGGATCTCCTCGATCGAGCGCGAGGCCTTGCCGCTGCCGCTGCGCTTGACGCTGCCGCCGGCCTTGCCGACGCCTGTGCCGTCGCCGC
>CALJUI010000116.1 GCA_937975735.1 uncultured Rubrivivax sp. | reverse complement strand
CGCTGGCCAGCGGATTCCTGCTGTACGGGCTGTCGATGATCTACGGCGCCACCGGCTCGCTGAGCATCCCGGTCGTGTTCGACGTCATCGCCGCCGGCGGCACGATCAACCAGGACGTGCTGGTCTTCGGCGTCGTGTTCATCGTCGCCGGCCTGGCCTTCAAGCTCGGCGCGGTGCCGTTCCACATGTGGGTCCCCGACGTCTACCAGGGCGCACCCACGGCGGTGACGCTGCTGATCGGCGCAGCGCCCAAGTTCGCTGCCTTCGCGATCATCCTGCGCCTGCTCGTCGAGGGCCTGCTGACGCTGGCGCCGGACTGGCAGCAGATGCTGATCGTGCTGGCCGTGTCGTCGCTCGTCGTCGGCAACGTGGCGGCCATCGCGCAGAGCAACCTCAAGCGCATGCTGGCCTACTCGACCATCTCGCAGATGGGCTTCGTGCTGCTGGGTCTGGCGGCGGGCCACGTGGCCGGCAACACCTTCTCCGGCGGCAACGCCTACAGCTCGTCGATGTTCTACCTGGTCACTTACGTGCTGACCACGCTGGGCACCTTCGGGCTGATCCTCTTCCTGTCGCGCGAAGGCTTCGAGTCCGAGGAGATCAGCGACCTGGCCGGCCTGGCCAAGCGCGCGCCCTGGCTGGCCGGCGTGATGGCCGTGTTCATGTTCTCGCTCGCCGGCGTCCCGCCGATGGTCGGCTTCTACGCCAAGCTCGCGGTGTTGCAAGCCCTGGTCAGCACGGCGCAGGCCTTCTATATCTGGCTCGCGGTGATCGCGGTGCTGATGTCGCTGATCGGCGCCTTCTACTACCTGCGTGTCGTGAAGACGATGTACTTCGACGCGCCCGAGGACAGCTCGCCGGTGGTCCGCAGCAGCGGCGTGTCGGCGCTGCTGGCGCTCAACGGCGCGGCGGTGCTGGTGCTCGGGCTGCTGCCGGGCGGGCTGATGGCGCTGTGCCGGGACGTGATCGTCAAGGCCCTGGCGAGCTGAGCCCGGGCGTCGCCGGCGAGCGCGCCGGCGACGGGCACCTCGTGGAGCACCGCGTCGGCGGCTCGGAGTTGCTGCTGCAGGGCGGCTTCCTCCAGGTGAGGCGCGACCGCGTCACGCTGCCCGACCGCACGCAGGCCACGCGCGAGTACGTCGTGCACCCGGGCGCGGTGGCCATCGTGCCGCTGCTGGACGACGGCCGCATCCTGCTCGAGCGCCAGTACCGCTACCCGCTGCAGCAGGTGCTGCTGGAGGTGCCTGCGGGCAAGGTCGACGCTGGCGAGACGCCGGCCGCCGCGGCGGTGCGCGAGCTGCGCGAGGAGACCGGCTACGAGGCGCGTGAGTGGGCCTTTGCCGGCAACCTGCACAACGCGGCCGCCTACTCCAGCGAGGTCATCGGCCTGTGGTTCGCACGCGGGTTGCAGGCCGGCCCGCAGCGGCTGGACGAGGGCGAGTTCATCGAGCTGCTGCCGATGACGGTCGAGGCGCTGGACGCGCTGGCCGCGAGCGGCACGCTGACCGACGCCAAGACCCTGATGGCCTTGCTCTGGCTGCAACGATGGCAATCGGGCGCCTGGCCACTCGAGTGGCGCGATGTGGCTACCATGGGCGCATGAAGGTCCTCGACCTGCGTTGCGCCCAAGGCCACGGCTTCGAAGGCTGGTTCGGCTCGGATGACGAGTTCACCGAGCAGCTGGCCGCCGGCCGGCTGGAATGCCCGATGTGCGCCAGCCGCGAGGTCGCGCGCATGCCCAGTGCACCACGGCTGAACCTGTCCGGTGCCGCTGCGGCTGAACCGACGCCCGACACTTCGGCCGAGTCGGCCTGGCTGCGCACCGTGCGTGCGTTGATGGCGTCGACCGAAGACGTCGGCGAGCGATTCGCCGACGAGGCACGCGCGATCCACTACGGGGAGGCCAAGGCCCGCGGCATCCGCGGCCAGGCCAGCGACGACCAGCGTGCGGCGCTGCAAGATGAGGGCATCGAGTTCGCGACGATTCCGGTGCCGGCGGCGCTCAAGGGGCCCGTTCAGTAGCGGCATCGCGCAGAGGCCCTGGCGACCTTCTGCGACATTCGGCTTGCGGCACGTAGCGGGCTCTCGGTCACTCTTCTTCTTCGCCGCAGGTGCTTGGCCTGCAGCGATGAGTGCCGCAAGGCCGCGGGGGCTCTTCGGCCGGGCTCAGGCGTCGCCGCCCGGCCTGCGGCCGGGTTCCCTGCGCTGCTCGCTCCGCGGCGCGGCTGCGGTGGCTCCGCATGGGCGCGCTTCCGCGCCCATGCATAGATCCTCCTCGCCGGTCCGTCGCCTGGCGGCGCCGGACTCCCGCCGCTCCACTGCGCTGCTCGGCGGCGACATTCGCCCGGCC
>CALJUI010000115.1 GCA_937975735.1 uncultured Rubrivivax sp. | reverse complement strand
TCCGGCAGGCCCTGCTCCGCGAAGCAGCCGCCGGCGATGCCGATCTGCCCCGGCATCGTGGACACGAACCAGAACAGCGTGGTGCCGCAGGTGCTGCAGAAGTGGCGCTGCTGGTCATGCCCCTGGGCGGCGTGGTGGAAGGCATAGACCTTCGTGTCGCCTTCCTGCCGGACCACGGACTTGCGCGGGAAGTAGGCAGACATGCCGAACGCGCTGCCCGTGCGGCGCTTGCAGTTGCTGCAGTGGCACACGCCGAGCATCGAGGGCGGCGTGTTGACCGTGATGGCGGTGCGGCCGCAGGCGCAGGTGGCTGTCATTGAAGTCCTTGGTCGAGACGGGGCGTGGTGGGTGGTTGGATCAGCGCGGGGCGCCGCAGGCACCGCTGTTGGCGTGCCGGCATGGCCAGCGCCTGCCGGGCGTCCGGCCGGTCAGAGGCCATCCACCAAGCCTGCGCGGATGCGGCTGGCCAGCACGGCGCGCTCGGGCTCCGGCATGGGCACGGGGGCGTCACGGCCAAAGCGGTCATCGGGCCAGCGGGGCACGACGTGCACGTGCAGGTGCCAGACGTCCTGGCCGCTGGCTGGCCCGTTGTTCTGCCGCAGGGTGATGCCCGGGCACGCCAGCGTGGCCTGCAGCGCGCCGGCCACACGCTTGGCCAGCGCGATGCAATCGCCCAGCGCGGAGTCTGATGTGTCCAGCAAGGTCTCCGCATGCGCCTTGGGAAACACCAGCAGCGAGCCCGCGTTGGTGGCCAGCTGCCCCAACGACACCGCCGCCATCGCGCCCGCGTTCTGCGCCACCACGCAGCCTGCCTCGGCGCCGGCCACGATGGCGCACATCGGGCAGCGGTACCCGCGGGGGGCGAAGGGCTGTCGCAAAGAGGGTGCCGCTACCACGCCCGGCCTACTTCGGCCGCGGCTGCCCGATGGCGAACGTGGCCTTGGCGATGCGCCCGGCCTTCACCTCGTAGAGACAGATCATCTCGACGGTGCCATGGCCTTCGGGGAGCGTGCGCGTCACCACCTCGTGGTCGACCACGAGGTCGCCCATCACCGTGCGCGACACGAGCTGCGCGTGCAGCGCCGGGTCGGCAAAGCGCTCCACCATGCGCGCGCGCATGGCGGCCTTGCCCACCGCCAGCGTGTCGCCGTGCAGCAGGTACTGCACCGCGTCGTCGGCATAGGTGGCCAGCCAGCCTTCCAGGTCACGTGCGTTGTAGGCGTCGAGCTGGCGCTGGACGACGTCCTGGGCGGGCAGGTGCAGCGTCGGCGTGGTCGGGTGCATGGGCGGCGGCGTTCTCTGGGCTGTGCCTCACGGGCGGGCGCCATCGTACTGCGGGTGCGCACCGCGAATAGTGTCCACCGGGCCTAGTCATCGGCGCCTTGCACGCATGAAGCGTGGCCGCGGCTCGGGGCTCAGCGCTCAGACTCAATGGCCGACTTCCTTGCAACGCTGATCGGATTCGAGTCTTGGTCGCAACGAATCTCTGTGTGCAGCACTGTCCCACTTGCGGACTACTCGTCAAGCTCGCGCTCCAACAGGTCCCAGCGGCCTTTGAATGGAAGCGCCGACCAGAAGTACGCCGGTGCGCCGTGCGCAACGGCTACTGCCCTGACAGAGCTGTCCTTGTGAGGCCGCCCAGCCTTGCCGGGAGCCGTGAGCCACTGCTGGTGAAGCGAGGCCACGTTGGCTGCCATCTCGGCAGCAGGGATGATGAAGTACTCGAACTCGCGATGAGATTTAGGTTCGGGGATCCCCGCGAGCACCCAAAAGAAGCGCTTCCCTGGATTCACCTCCGCCTTCTGGCCAACACTGCATGTCTTCGTCCCGGGCACGAAGGTCTTGACCTGTATGTGAACGAAGCGAGTGCCGGCCTTGTTACTGCACAGAATGTCGGTGTTCGGGGTGTTCCCGATCGTCACCAACGCTGCGTACCCGCGCCGGCACAACTCTCCCGCGACGAAAAACTGGCTCGCGTTGCCACGATGACTCTTGGCCCAGGGCATCTTGACGTCAGCGTTCGAGCGGAGCCGCGAGCGGAGGCAAGTGTCGCCTGGGCGCAGTTGGAGAAAATGCGCAAAACCCTTGGCGTACCAAGCGACACTTGCAATAGCGCGTCGCCCCGAGCGAAAGGGCGGGCATCACAGCAGCGCGCCTCTCCCCTTAATCTCTTTCAGCCGAGCAAGAAGGCGTTCTGGACGAGCCTGCTCTTCCAGCAACTGACGTTCGTCGGCAAGGAACTTCTTGATCGCACGATTGCGGAGTTTCCAGTAGTGAAGCCCAAAGTAGGACAAATACAGTGCAGAAGCGTCCGCGGCAAGGAGGAGTGAGTTCTCCCTGCCTGCCGGAGTTGCCTGTCCACCGCTTGTCCCTGGAATCGCAATT
>CALJUI010000114.1 GCA_937975735.1 uncultured Rubrivivax sp. | reverse complement strand
ATTCCCCGGCCGGCAGCCACAGCAGCAGCCAGGCCGTCAGCAGCCCGGCGACCAGCGCCGCGGCCAACGCCACGCCGACCAGCCAGCCCATCTCGCGGGCCGGGCTGGGCACGATCGGGGCTTGCTCTCTCAGGGGGTTCACGGGGCGATCCGGCGGCTGTGAAGTGATTCCAACACATTCCGGCCGCGCCCGCGAAGGGACTATTGCCGCCGAACCCGGGGGGCCCCGGACTTGTCGGGGATCAAGCCGCGTCGACCGCCGTTGCGCGATGCTGGATGCAACGCCACCGGAGACCACCGCATGACCGCCTCTCGCTTCGTCGACTCGATCGCCGCCGCCGTCGACCAGGTGCTCGACCGCATTCCGGGCGACATCGTGCTCGGCATCCCCCTGGGCGTGGGCAAGCCCAACCCCTTCGTCAACGCCCTGTACCGGCGCATCAAGGGCCACCCGACGCGCAAGTTGCGCATCGTCACCGCGCTGTCGCTGGAGAAACCGGTCGGCCACAGCGACCTCGAGCGGCACTTCCTCGAGCCGCTGGTCGAACGCGTCTTCGCCGACTACCCCGACCTCGACTACGTCAAGGACCTGCGCGCGGGCCGGCTGCCGCCGAACGTCGAGGTGCGCGAGTTCTTCATGAAGACCGGCGACTACCTCGGCAACCCGGCGGCGCAGCAGAACTACATCTCGACGAACTACACCTTCGTCGTGCGCGACATGGCGGTGCAGGGCATGAACGTGCTGGCACAGGCGGTCGGTGCGCGCGGCGAGGGCGAGTCGATGCGGCTGTCGCTGTCGAGCAATCCGGACGTGACCTTCGAGGTCATCGAGAAGTACGCCGAGCGCGGCCTGCCGCTGCTGAAGATCGCCGTGGTGAACCGGCAGATGCCCTTCATGCCGAACACCGCCGAGGTCGCGCCGGGGCTGTTCGACCTGGTGGTCACCGACCCGGCGGCGACGCACACGGTCTTCGCGCCGCCGAACAACAAGGTCACGCCGGCCGACTACGCGATCGGCCTGCACGCGTCGAGCCTGGTCGCCGACGGCGGCACCTTGCAGATCGGCATCGGCTCGCTCGGCGACGCGATCGCGCAGGCGCTGATCGTGCGCGATCGGCACGGCGCCGAGTACCGCCGCATCGTCGAGACGCTGGCCCACGGCGACGTGGCGAGCCGCGACTTCGGACGCTTCGAGCAGGGCCTGTACGGCTGCTCCGAGATGTTCGTCAACGGCTTCCTGAAACTGATCGAGGCCGGCATCATCCGCCGCGAGGTGTTCGGCGACGCGGTGCTGCAGCAGCTGCTCAACGAGGGCCGCATCGCCGACGAGACGGTGACGCCGGACACGCTGCGCGCCCTGCTCGACGCCGGCCGCATCCGCTCGCCGCTGGCCGCCGAGGACCTGGCCTTCCTTCAGCGCTTCGGCATCCTGCGGCCCGAGGTGCGGATCGACGGCGAGACCCTGGTGCGCGGCGAGCACCGCTGCAGCGCGAACCTGCTCGACGACGAGGCCTTCGAATGCATCGGCCGGCACATGCTCGGCCGCCGCCTGGCCGGCGGCATCGTGATGACCGGCGGCTTCTTCATCGGGCCGCGCGACTTCTACGAGCGGCTGCGCACGATGCCGGCGCAGGAGCTGGCGAAGATCGACATGACGCGCATCGACTTCATCAACCAGCTCTACGGCCAGGGGGAGCTCAAGCGCGCGCAGCGCCGCAAGGCGCGCTTCATGAACACGACGATGATCGTCACGCTGCTCGGCGCGGCGTGCAGCGACGCGCTCGAGTCGGGCCAGGTCGTCAGCGGCGTCGGCGGCCAGTACAACTTCGTCGCGATGGCGCATGCGCTGCCCGACGCGCGGCTGATCATGATGTTGCGCGCCACCCACGACAACAAGGACGGCCTGAAGAGCAGCATCGTCTGGAACTACGGCCACGTGACGATCCCGCGCCACCTGCGCGACATCGTGATCACCGAGTACGGCGTCGCCGACCTGCGCGGGCAGAGCGACGGCGAAGTGGTGAAGCGCCTGATCTGCATCGCCGACTCGCGCTTCCAGGAGGCGCTGGTCAAGGAGGCCAAGGCGCACGGCAAGCTGGCCAAGGACTGGCAGGTGCCCGAGGCCCATCGCCACAACCTGCCGGAGGCGCTGGCCGAGACGCTGCTGCCCTGGGCGCAGTCCGGCCTGCTGCCGGACTTCCCGTTCGGCACCGACCTGACCGACGACGAGCTGCACATCGTGCGCGCGCTGAAGAAGCTCAAGCACGCGACGCAGCACCCGGTGGAGCTGGTCGAGATGGCGGTGAAGAGCCTGTGGCAGGACCGCGAGGCACCGCACGCCTACCTGGAACGGCTGGGGCTGGCCGACGCGCACAGCTTCAAGGACCTCTTCATCCGCCGGCTGTTCGCGGGCAACCTCTGAGCCTGCGAGGGCCGCTTGACGGCGGCTCTTGTGCTCGACTAAAGTGATATCACTTTAATCTCATCGAGGACTTGCCATGTCGAGCTCCCGCACCGCCGAGCGCCCGGCCCGCGCCCGCAACGGCTACCTGATGTTGGCGATCGGCCTCGCGCTGATCGCCGTGCTGCCGATTGCCGCGGTCGGCGGCGCGCTGCGCACGCCGCTGCTGCTGATCGGGCTCGTGCTCACCGCGGTTGCCGGCATCGTCGTGCTGGTCGGGCTGTACATGCTGCAGCCCAACGAGGCGGCGGTGCTGACGCTGTTCGGCGAGTACATCGGCACCGATCGCGCCGACGGCCTGC
>CALJUI010000113.1 GCA_937975735.1 uncultured Rubrivivax sp. | reverse complement strand
CCGCCACGACCCGGTCGCGATCGACGAGAGCGAGGTCCTCGACGACCACCGCGATCGCGCCGCGCCCGGCCGCGCCTCGCCGCTGCCCGCCCTGTGCCAGGACGTGCTGCTGCTGCGCAGCCGGACCGACTGTCCGAAGTGCGGCCAGCGCACCGCCGCCTTCGCGATGATCGGCCTGCCGGAATTCGAGACCAATGGCCGCGGCACCGTGATGCTGCGCCGGCTGGCCGCGCTGAGCCCGGCGCTGCAGCAGGCGGTTCGCGCCTTCGCCGGTCAGCTCTGGCGGGTCGACCAGAGCCGCGCGGTGCAGGGCTCGCACTGGCACAGCCACTGCGAACGCTGCGGCACGCGCCTCGGCGAGGCCTTCCTGCACGGCCCGCAGGGCCCGTTCCGGCCGCGCCTTTACAAGGAACGTGCGGCGATCAAGGCCAAGCGCATCGAAGGCCCGTTCGTGTTCGACGGCGCGGCCGCGGCGCTGCATCCGTCGATGGCCGAGTGGCTGGCCTGGTACCGCGAGCGCGAGGACAAGCAACTCGCGTCCGACCGGCCGCGGCGCGCGCCGTCGCGACCGGCGAAGGCTGCGGCGTCAAGGCGCTGACGCGGGCGGCCCCTTCAGTTCGACGACATTGCCCTCCGGATCGTCGAGGTAGATCGACGGGCCCGCGCCTTCCGCACCGTAGCGGGTCTCGACCGGACCGGCCTTCATGCCCTGTCGTGCGAGTTCGGCGCGGATCGCGGCCTCGTCGAAGGGCTCGATCCGCAGGCAGAAGTGGTCCAGGTTGCGTCCTTGCGCGCCCGGAGCGGCACCGCCCTGGCGGCCGAGTTCGCCGTCGACCGGCACGAGGTCGATCAGCGAACGGCCGGCGCGCAACTGGATCAGGCCGATGCGGTCGTTGCGCCGCTCGAGCGTGCAGCCGAGCACGTCGATGTAGAACGCGAGCATCGCGTCGATATCGACGACGCGCAGCACCAGATGGTCGATGTCTCGGGGGCGGAAGCCGGGCATGGATCGTGGCTAGCTTAGGACTGCGAGCCGTTGTCGGCAAACGAAGAGGCCCCGTCTTCAGGGCAGAAGACGGGGCCTTCGGTGTTGGTAGGCGCGATTGGACTCGAACCAACGACCCCCACCATGTCAAGGTGGTGCTCTAACCAGCTGAGCTACGCGCCTGGGAAGCCCGAGACTATACACCAGAGCATGCCGGCCCCGGCCCCGGGTCAGCGTCGCCGCGCCGAACGCACGCCGGGCACCTGCTGCACCGCGCGCAACGCGGCACCCAGCCGGCTCGCGTCGGACAGCTCGACCGTGAAGGCCATGCGGGCGCGCCGTCCGTGCGCGTCGGTGAACGACTGCGACTGCACGTCGGTGACGTTCAAGCGTTCCTTCGCGAAAGCCTCGGTGAGGTCGCGCAGCAGCCCGGCACGGTCGGTCGACTCGACCACCACGTCGATCGGGTACAGCGCCCCCTCGCCGCGCGCGGGACCCCACTCGACGTCGATCACGCGGCCCGGCTCCTTGCCGGCCATGTGACGGAAGTTGCTGCAGTCCTCGCGGTGGATCGCCACCCCCTTGCCGCGCGTGACGTAGCCGGCGATCGGGTCCGGCGGCACCGGGCGGCAGCAGCGCGCCAGCGTCGTCATCAGCGAGTCCACGCCGACCACCAGCACGCCGCCACGCGAGGCGCCAGCACGCGAGCGGGCCAGCGGCGGCGGGGCCTCGGTCGCGGGCGCCGGCTCGCGCGGGCGCAGCCCCTGCTCGACGTGGCGCCGAGCATACTGGTCCTGGTCG
>CALJUI010000112.1 GCA_937975735.1 uncultured Rubrivivax sp. | reverse complement strand
TGGTGCTGTCGATGCTGGCCACGCCGTTCATGATCATGTACAGCAACCGCATCGTCACGCGCCTGTCGGCGAGCGACTGGCTGATGCAGTCGGTGGCGCTGACCTCGATCGCCAAGAAGTCGATCCGCACCGAGAAGCACGTGATCATCTGCGGCTACGGCCGCAGCGGCCAGAACCTGGCGCGTCTGCTGGAAACGCAGGGCATCCCCTACATGGCGCTGGACCTCGACCCGGACCGCGTGCGCCAGGCCGCCGCTGCCGGCCAGAGCGTGGTCTACGGCGACGCCGCGCGGCTGCAGAGCCTGATGGCCGCCGGCCTGGCGCGCGCCAACGCGGTCGTCGTCAGCTACCCGGACACGCCGTCGGCGCTGAAGATCCTGCACCTGGCGCGCGAGCATGCGCCGACGGTGCCGGTGATCGTGCGCACGATCGACGATGCCGACCTCGAGAAGCTGCGCAGCGCCGGCGCGACCGAAGTCGTGCCGGAGGCGATCGAA
This sequence comes from uncultured Rubrivivax sp., assembly GCA_937975735.1. Taxonomy (GTDB): domain Bacteria; phylum Pseudomonadota; class Gammaproteobacteria; order Burkholderiales; family Burkholderiaceae_C; genus Rubrivivax. Next base: position 19,729 of record CALJUI010000112.1, on the reverse strand, counting down.
GGCTCGCTGATGCTTGCCAGCCACGCGCTGGCGCTGGTCGGCGTGCCGATGCCGCGCGTGCAGCGCATCGCCCAGGAGGCGCGCGAGGCGCGCTACGGCCTGCTGCGCGGCTGGTTCCACGGCCAGGACGACGACACCAGCGAGGAGCGCGAGCTCGCGCGCCTGTCCAGCGTCACATTGCCGACCGCGGCCGCCTGCCTCGGCGAGACGCTCGGCGATCAGGCCCTGCACGCGATGGGCGTCAGCGTCGTGTCGGTGCGGCTGGCCGCCGGCGCGGTGGTCGCGCCCGACGACGACATGGTGCTGGCCAGCGGCGACACCCTGGTGCTGTCCGGCCTGCCCGAGCCGCTGTCGCTGGCCGAGGCAAAACTCCTGAAAGGCTGACCGTCATGACCCTGACCCGCCGCCTCTTGCTGACCTGGCCGCTGGCCGCCGCGCTTCCGTCGCGCGCGCAGGCGGGCGGCCGCGTGCTGCTGCTGCGCCATGCGCAGACCGTGCCCGGCATCGGCGACCCGCCGCAGTTCCGGCTCGGCGACTGCGCCACGCAGCGCAACCTCAGCGACGAGGGTCGGGCGCAGGCACGCCGGCTCGGGCCGCTGCTGGCCGCGCGCGGCCTGACGCCGCAGCAGGTGCGTTCGAGCCAATGGTGCCGCTGCATCGACACCGCGCAGCTGGCCTTCGGCCGCGCCGAACCCTGGCCGGCGCTGAACAGCTTCTTCCAGGGCCAGGGCGACCGCGATCGGCAGACTGCCGCGCTGCGCGCCGCGCTGGCGGCGGTGCCGCCGGGCCGGATCGAGGCCTGGGTCACGCACATGGTCAACATCACCGCGCTGACCGGCGAAGGGGTCGCGATGGGCGAGGTGCTGGTGCTGGACGCCGCCACCGGACGCATCGTCGAGCGCATCCAGCCCTGACGACGATGCGCCCGCTGCTCGACGACGGCTTCGACGACCCGATCGCGGTGATCCGCGCCCACGTGCGCACCGTGCCCGACTGGCCCGCGCCCGGCGTGCAGTTCCGCGACATCACGCCGCTGCTGTCGAACCCGCGCGTGTTCCGCGTGCTGATCGACCAGTTCGTGCACCGCTACTTCGACCTGCGGCCGACCGCGATCGCCGGGCTGGACGCGCGCGGCTTCATCATCGGCTCGGTGCTGGCCTACGAGCTCAACGTCGGCTTCGTGCCGATCCGCAAGCAGGGCAAGCTGCCGTTCACGACGGTGGCCGAGAGCTACGAGCTCGAATACGGCAACGCCACCGTCGAGCTGCACACCAACGCCGTCGGCCCGGGCGCGCGCGTCGTGCTGATCGACGACCTGATCGCCACCGGCGGCACGATGGGCGCCGGCGCGCGGCTGCTGCAGCGCCTGGGCGCCGAGGTCCTCGAGGGCGCGGCCATCGTCGACCTGCCCGAGCTCGGCGGCTCGCGCCGCCTGCGCGAGGCCGGCCTGCCGCTGTTCACGCTGGTCGAGTTCGAGGGGCATTGAGCCGCGCTGTGGCCTAATTCGGGGTTGTTCGACCAACCGATGGAGCCTGCCATGGGCAACAAGATCAAGACCGAAGCCGACCGCCGCGCCACGCCGCGGCCGACGCCCGCCAAGGGCGCCAACGTGAACCGCGGCGGTGCCGGCCAGCGCGTCAGCCTCGAGCGCGGATCACACACGCGCAGCAAGAAGAACCCCGGCAAGCGCGCCCACTCGGGCGGCTGACCGGCCCCGGACCCCGGCCGGGCCCGACCCGGCGGGGGATCGCGCCATGTTGCGGATCACCGACCTTCGGCTGCCGCTGGACCACGCCGAAGGGGATCTCCGGCGCGCCGTGCTCGCCCGCCTGGGCATCGACGATGCCGCGCTGCGCGGCCTGACGGTCTTCAAGCGCAGCCACGACGCGCGCAAGAAGTCGGCAATCCAGCTCATCTACACGCTCGACGTCGAGCTCGCCGACGAGGCCGCGGTGGCGGCGCGGCTGCGCGGCGATGCGCATGTCCGCCCGAGTCCCGACACGCGCTACCGCTTCGTCGGCCATGCGCCGCCCGACTTCCGCGCCGGCGGCCGGCCGCGCCCGCTGGTCGTCGGCTTCGGCCCCTGCGGCCTGTTCGCCGCGCTGGTGCTGGCGCAGATGGGCCTGGCGCCGATCGTGCTGGAGCGCGGCCGGCCGGTGCGCCAGCGCACGCAGGACACCTGGGGCCTGTGGCGGCGCGGCGTGCTCGACCCGGCGTCCAACGTGCAGTTCGGCGAGGGCGGCGCGGGCACCTTCTCCGACGGCAAGCTGTGGAGCCAGATCAGCGACCCGCGGCACCTGACGCGCAAGGTGCTGACCGAATTCGTCAAGGCCGGCGCGCCGGAGGAGATCCTCTACGTCGGCAAGCCGCACATCGGCACCTTCCGGCTCGTCTCGATGATCGAGAAGATGCGCGCCGAGATCGAGTCGCTCGGCGGCGAGATCCGCTTCGAGCAGCAGGTGACCGACCTGAGCATCGAGGACGGCGCGCTGCGCGGCGTCGTGCTCGCCTCGGGCGAGCAGATCGACGCCGAACAGCTCGTGCTCGCGCTCGGCCACAGTGCGCGCGACACCTTCGCCATGCTGCAGCGGCGCGGCGTGCAGCTGGAGGCCAAGCCCTTCTCCATCGGCGTGCGCATCGAGCACCCGCAGGGCGTGATCGACCGCGCCCGCTTCGGCGCCAGCGCCGGCCACCCGATCCTCGGCGCGGCCGACTACAAGCTCGTGCACCACGCGGCCAACGGCCGCTCGGTGTACAGCTTCTGCATGTGCCCGGGCGGCACCGTGGTCGCCGCGACCAGCGAGCCCGAGCGCGTCGTGACCAACGGCATGAGCCAGTACTCGCGCGCCGAGCGCAACGCCAACGCCGGCATCGTGGTCGGCATCTCGCCGCAGGACTACCGCCAGGACGGCCGCGCCGATGGCCCGGTCAACCCGCTCGACGGCGTCGCCTTCCAGCGCCACTGGGAGTCGCGCGCCTACGCGCTCGGCGGCGGCGGCTACCGCGCGCCGGCGCAGCTGCTGGCCGACTTCCTGAAAGGCCAGCCGTCGGCGGCTCTGGGCGGCGTCGAGCCCTCGTACAAGCCGGGCGTGACCTGCACCGACCTGGCCGGCGGCGGCGACCCCGAGCGCGCCGCACTGCCGGCCTACGTGATCGACGCGATCCGCGAAGCGCTGCCGGCCTTCGACCGCCAGATCCGCGGCTTCGGCATGGCCGACGCGGTGCTGACCGGCGTCGAGACGCGGACCTCGTCGCCACTGCGCATCACCCGCGGCCGCGACTTCCAGAGCCTGAACGTGCGCGGCCTGTACCCGGCCGGCGAAGGCGCGGGTTATGCCGGGGGGATCATGTCCGCCGGCGTCGACGGGATCGAGGTGGCGGAGGCGGTGGCGCGGGTGGCGCTCGGGCTGGATTCGGCCTGAGCGTGGCGCTCACTTGCCGATGCAGAACATAGAGAACGGCCCATAGCCCGCATGAATGCTGAGCTCGCTGCTCTCTATCCTTGCACTTGGACCCAAACTTGGACCCGGTAGCGAGAGGCGACTCTCGGTAACACCCTTAGCGCGGGACGAGGTTTGTGACGGGTTTCGACAACTCCCGCACCAACAACGAGCGCTCTTCAAGTAGCTGCGACGACCATCACCTCAGCGCTGCAAGGCGCGGCGGCGAGCGACAGCGAACGCCGATAGTCCGATCACAGCCAAAGGCAGCGTCGCGGGTGTTGGCACCGGCGTTAGAGGTGTCGACTCGATATCAAGCACCAATCGCGTCCCCGTCGGTCCGTTTCCTGCGAGCCAGGGATAGAACAATTGCCCTTGCCCTGTGGTGAAGCCCCCAAGAGCAATGAAGTCCCCAAGGGCAACCGACAGATCGTGCAGCCCCAGTCCGAGATCCACCGTGACTTCCGGCATGTAGTGTGGCCGGTTGTCGTTCAGCGACGTATCGACAACCGTGGAACCGAAGAGCGGGCTGGAGCCGATGGCAGCATGCAGCGCTAGACCAGCAGGGCCTCCGATGTAGCTTGTGACCTGGGAGTAGTCAACGCTCAAGCCCGTCACGTAGTAATCCTTTGTTGTCAGGTACGTCGCGTAGGCATGCTGCCCCGCGTCGATCTCGAGCCGGGCTGACGTGACCGTCCCAGATAGACCCGAGAGGTCGAATGTCATGAAGTGACGAATGCCGTTGACGGCGCCGTCCAATGCGTACGCGCCAAAGTTGTAGTTGCCAAAGCAGATGGTGGTGCTGTGGATGCAATGCCCGGACGTCGTCGGCGTGATCGACACCGTCGCTGCGCCAGCCATCAGCGGCGTAGCTAGCAGCGCGACAAAGGCACTGGCAACGAGAGAGTTCATTGGGACGCCTCCTTGTGTACAAACCTCCTCGCCCGCCAGGGCAGGAAGGATGCTGCCTTCTTGTTGTTGTTGTCCGGCGCCCAAAGTTGGATCATCGGAACTCAACAGCGCGGATGGTGGCGGGTTCGCTCGTGTCTTGGCACCCCCGCAGACAGGGGGGTCTGAAACCCCCGTCCTCCGACAAAGGCCGGCACATCACGCGAGTCGCTTCGCGACTCACTCTGACCGGCCACATCGCTACTTCGCTGAGACGCCCCCGCGCTGAAGAGCCCGCACAACTGCCGCGGCCACATCTTCTGCGGCCGCCGTTCCGCGTCCCACCGGGTTCGCAAGGCCCTTGATGATCTCCCCCTGCCGTCGCTGCCCGACCGCACCATAGCTGTAGAACGTCGTCAGCACCCCCTCGTGGCCGAGGTTCTGGCTCCATGCCTTGAAGTCCTCCGGCGACTGGCACACCCGCTCGCCCAAGTGCACCAGCGTGCTGCGCAGACTGTGCGGGTTGTAGTACGGCAGGCCCGCGGCCTCGAAAGCCGCCTTGAAGATCACGCGGATTGGCGCGGCCGAGGACCAAGCCTTGCGCTCGACACCCACCGCCTCGAACTGCATCTGTGGCCCCAGCTCGACCTTCGTGGCCGGAAACAGCGGGTCGTCGTGACCCCAAAGCAGCTCCTGGCGCAGGTAGCGCACCCAGTCGTCCACGATCCCGCGCACCTCGGCGCCCACTGGGAAGAAGAAGGTCGTGAACGACTTGCTGAACTTCGTCTTCACGTCCCGGGCGTCCTGGAAGACGCTACCGGCCTCCAGATCCACATGCTTGAGCCTCAGACTGGCCAGTGCGCTGTCGCGTGCGCCGGTCAGCAGTGCGAAGGCCAGCAGTGCCCGGTTGCGGCGCCCGATCTCGTTGCCTGTCGGCATGGTGGCAATGACGTGCTTCACCTGCTCCAGCGTCGGCACCGGGCGCGGCCGTCGAGCCTTGGCCACGCGGGCATCCTTGTCCGTCAGGCGGAAGTACTCGGCGTCCGAGTACCGCAGCTTGGACCGGTAGCCCGGCTGAAGGGCCAGCCACTCGAAGAAGCGCTTCAGGTGCGCCAACGTGGCGTGCAGCGTGGCCTTGCTCAGCTTCCCGCCCGTCGCCTGACTGGTGCGATCGGCCAGGCGCCGCTTGAAGGCCACGGCCTGCTCGGTGCGGAACGTCTTCAAATCCCGGTGCTGGGTGTCCGCCTCGAAGCGCGCGATGGCCTTGGCCACCGCATCCACCGTGTCCTCGCTCTGGCCCTTGGCCTGCCTCAGGAACACGAAGTACTGGCGCTTGATGCGCTCGTTGTCAGGGTGATGCGTTCGCATGGTCGGGCTCGTCCTGCTTGAAGTCACTGATCAGGCTGGGCTGCAGGCTCTCGCCTATGTGCTCCTGAGCCAGCGGCCGCGTCACAGTCAAATCCCTCGAGATGAGCCCCAACTTCGCGATGCTCACCCGTCGGTTTAGGCCGGCACCACAGGTGCCGCAGAGCCCGACCAGGTTGCCAAGCGTCGACGTGATCGGGTGGTATCGCACCGCGTTGCCCGCGGGCCGTCGCGGTTCGCGGCAACGTAGGCAGTAGATTTCGCCAGGCCCGCATGGCCGCTTCGCGGCCTTACGCCGCGCCTGGAGAAACGCCCGCAGGTGGCCGCCCAACACCAGCACCGGTCGGCGATCGTCGACTGTCGGCAGGCCCCGTCCGATCCAGGCGCGCACCGTGTTCCGGTGCACGCCGTAGAGCTTGGCGATTTCCTCCACAGAGTAGCTTCGGTGGATCTTCGCCAGCCGCGGGTTTGGCCGCATCGCGGGCATCGCCTACTCCCGCGCTGCCGCGATGGCTGTCGCGCAGGCGGAAAGGCGCCCCGCCTCCAGACGCAGCACCAAGGCCCGAATCTGATCATCGTTCTTGCCTGCGATGCGCGCAGCGTTCAACGCTGCGATATCGCCGGCAGGCCAAGCCACTGCGCGCGCACCCAGGCTCACGGGGCGGGTCCACAGTCCCTGCGAGATTCGCAGGTAGATCGTGCTTCGGCTGTAGCCGGTTTGCGCCTTGACGGCGGGAAGTCTTAGGAGGGTATGCAACAACTTGGCACCTCGTTGGCTGACGGGTGCCAGTGGGACAGAGCTAGGGGGCTTGCCAGCAAGCCACCCACCGCCTGAGGACCTAAGCGGTTGTCACCGCGAACGATTTCCCCTCCTCGAGGTAGATCTATCTTCGTGCTGGATAGGGGCTACCCAGGTCGCGGCCTTGCGTTGCCGCGACGTCGCCTCTTTGGTCTTCAGCAACTGCTTGATGCGCGCAACGGTGCACCCTTCTTCCTGGGCGAGGACCTGATTGAAGTTGCGAACACCAGACCCGCGAAGCTGATCGCGACGCTGGATCAACCTCAGCCGACGCGCCGCCGGCGGCTCACCATCAGCAGCACCGGGCAAGCCACCGAAGTCCTCGACCTCGATCGATCTGACCTCCGAGACACGAAACAGCCCCAACTCGACGGGGGGGAAGCCCTCCGCGTCCTGAAACGTGCCCCTGGTTCCGCCATAGACGGGGTGGATGTCCAAGAGCCGCGACTCGGCGATCTTTGCCAGCACGAACGCGGTGGCTTGGATGCCAGGGACGCCCGCCCATCGCTGGATCAGCGCCTGGCCCGTGATGTAGCGCTCCGTAGGCGAGAAGCTCGCGAGCTCGTCTTCTCGGAACCAGGTCGCCATCAATGGCGCCATGTAGTCATGATCCGCGCCGAGTGATTGCGGCTCCCCGGTTCGATAGCGAAACCGCGGCGGGGGATCGAGCTCGTTGGCATTGAGGTATGCCGCCAGCCCCCCGTCCTCCGGGCCAGCATAGATCCAGGCTGCCAGCTCCTCTGGGGTTGCCTCGTGCCTCTCGCGGAGCCGTCTCAGGGCAATCGGGTAGGCAACATAGGGCGCACCGGCACGCTCGAGCGACCGCGAGCCTGCCCCCGGGCCAGCCTGTCTAGCCCGGGAGTCAGCTCCGCGAAACGGCTTGCCAAACTGCTCCTCGAGCGCATTGCGCCGCCGCTTCAGCTCGTCGAGCTTTGCCTCCTTGACGGTCATGTCACCGATCGTCGGCGCGGGAATCGCCTGCCATCGCTCGATCTCTCCTTCAAGCTCGCTGAGCTGAACGCGCAGGCGCCCCCAATACTGGCGCTCGGCCTCCAAAGCAGGATCGTTGCGGCTGTCGCTCTGCGCAGCCACGCTGCGCCGCTGTGAGGGTGCAAGCTGCTCCCACTCGAGCGGAAAGAACTCGTCTTTGACCCGCCGTCGCAACGCACTGGGCAGGTCCTGGAGGCGGACGTCAAACCACGCCTCCAGCGCGGTACTCAGCGGCTCGAATTCGGTCATGCGGCGGGGCGGGAAACCTGCTTTTCGGGCATCGAAGGGCTAGGGTCGCCCGAAGTGGGCACTCGAGGCCCCACGCGCCGGTCAGTCGCTGGGGCGGACTCTGTTGGCCGCTAATGTACAAACTCGGAAAACTCTGAGATAAGCGCAGGTTGCGCCGGCCGTGGCTGCCGGCTCACCGAAAAAGAAAAAGGGGAGATCAACTGCATGCATGCGTCCAGCCACCCGTGCCCACTGCCGGCACATTGCCAGCCCGCCCAGGCCATGGCCGCAAGATCGGTCCACAGCGCTAGGCGCCTTGCGCTTTTCTTGAGGCTGGCGATGGTGGGCTGACCGATGGACCGCGCCCGCTACACCCCCGCCCAACAGTCCGCCATCGACCACGTCGACGGCAACCTCCAGCTCATCGCCTGCGCCGGCTCCGGCAAGACTGAGGTCGTTGCACAGCGAGTGGTCACTCTCCTGCGAGCGGCCGACACCGGCGGAGGGGGCTGCACACCGCAGAACATCGTCGCGTTCACCTTCACCGACAAGGCCGCGGCCGAGCTCAAGGAGCGGATCCACGCCCGCTGTCGCGAGCAGATGGGCGAGGTAACAGGGCTGGCCGAGATGTACGTCGGCACGATCCATGGCTTCTGCCTCGAGATGCTGAAGTCCGAGGTGCCGTCGTTCATGAAGTACGAGGTGCTCAACGAGGTTCAGCAGTCCCTCTTCGTCGACCGGCACTCGAAGGGCTCTGGCCTGACCCAGAGCACGACGCTCAGCGGCCAGACCCTCAAGCGCTACGTCGACACCCGGCACTTCGTCGCCGCGCTGGGCATCCTGCGAGAGGACCAGGCGGTGGCACCCGACCTGCTCGACGGCAATACGGTCGTTGGCCACCTCGCCTCGTACGAGAAGCTGCTGCACGACCGCGGCTACCTGGACTACTCCGGAATCCTGAAGGAGGCTGTGGCCGAGCTGCAGCGCAATGCCGACCTGCGCCAGCGCCTGGTCGACCGGATTCGCCACGTCATCGTCGACGAGTACCAAGACGTCAACCCGGTCCAGGAGGCCGTCGTCAAGGCGATTCACGAACTCGGCGCCAGCGTCTGCGTCGTCGGTGACGACGACCAGACGATCTACCAGTGGCGCGGCAGCGACGTGCGCAACATCCTGACCTTCGAGGACCGCTACCCGTCTGTCTCCCAGGTTCGGCTCGAGGAGAACTTCCGCTCGAGCGAGGGCGTCGTGGCGGTCGCGCGCGACTTCATCCGAAGCGTGGTCCATCGCCTGCCGAAGGAGATGAAGTCAACGGCGGCGCAGGACTACGAGCCCGGCGACATCACTGCGCTGCCCTTCGACACGCCCGAGGACGAAGCGCGCCACATCGCCGTCACCTGCCAGGCGCTGCGCGGCGTGGCGATCCGCGACGGCGAGGCGGAACGGGGCATCTCGTGGTCGGACATGGCCATCCTCCTGCGATCGGTACGACGCGACGGCCAGGCGATCACGGCGGCCCTGGACCAAGTCGGGGTGCCCTACGTCATCACCGGCATGGACAACTTGTTCCAGACCGCCGAGGCGGAGGCCGCACGCCAGCTCTTCTATTTCCTCGCCGGCGAGGTCGATGAGGCGGTCTTGCGCGCCGCCTGGCAGCGCGCCGATCTGGGCATCGCCGCGGCCGCACTCGACAGCGCCATGGCCGCTGCGAGGCAGGCCCGGCGCGACATGCCACGCGCCGACATCGGCCAGTTCAAGGTCTACAACCTGCAGCGCCAGTTCATGGCCTTCATCGAGGCGTGCGGCTTGCGCGAGGAGTCCGTTCCCGACGGCCGCGGCGAGGTGGTCTTCTATAACCTGGGCAAGTTCAGCCAGGCGATCTCGGACTTCGAGTCGATCCACTTCCACTCGAAGCCGGTCGACAAGTACACCAGCTTCGCCGGCTTCCTCCGCCACCACGCGGAGTCCGCCTACCCGGAAGGCTGGCAGGAGAACGCCTTTGTCAGCCCGGACGCCGTGCGCATCATGACCGTGCACCAGTCCAAGGGGCTGCAGTGGCCGGTCGTGTTCATCCCTCAGCTCGTCAAGAACCGCTTTCCCTCCAAGGGGGCCGGCGGGCGGACGGCGTGGCACTTGATCCCGGAGCAGGCGTTCGACAACGCCGCCCGCTACAAGGGAGGCGACGCGGACGAACGCAGGTTGTTCTATGTGGCCGTGACGCGGGCACAGAAGTTCCTGCACTTGAGCTGGGCGCCGACGCCCGGCAACCGCATTGCCCAGGCGCCGTCGGACTACTTCCAGGACGTGCTGGCGTCCAAGTACGTCAAGCGCAGGCCGCCCGACTACGCGGCGCGCAAGCGACTCGAGCCGCGGCCGAAGTCCTCGGTCGCCAACGTCACGCTGTCGTTCTCGGACCTGAAGTACTTCTTCGAGTGCCCCTACCAGTTCAAGTTGCGCATCCTGTACGGGTTTAACGCGCCGCTGGACGAGGCGCTGGGCTACGGCAAGTCGCTGCACGACGCCCTGGCCGAGGTGCACGCCCGCGCGCTCCGCGGCGAGGTCGTCGACCCGGCCGAGGCCGAAGCTCTGGTGGAGCGCCACCTACGGGCACCCTACGCCTACCCGGCCCTGCGCGAGCAGCTCGAGCGGGCCGCCAAGCGCGTGATCGACGCCTACATCCGTCGCAACGCCGCGGAGTTCAAGAACCTGGAGTTCTCCGAGAAGGCCATCGAGATCGCGCTGGGCGACGGCGTGTCGGTGGCCGGCCGGATCGACCTTGTGCGCCGCATCGACAACGACGAGGTCACCATCGTCGACCTCAAGTCCAACGACCGCGCCCAGGCAGAGGCGGTCACCGAGACCCAGCTCCACATCTATGCGCTGGGCTACCAGGAACTCACCGGCCAGCCGGCCGACTACGTCGAGATCTACGAACTCGACGAGCAGAAGCAGAAGCGCCGGTCGGTCGATGACCAGTTTCTGGACGACGTGAAGCGCGACGTGCGCGGTGCCGCCCACGCTCTGCGCGAGAACCGACTGCCGCCCAAGCCCAGTGCGAAGACTTGTGGCCGGTGCGACTACTGCAACCTGTGCTCGGCCGCCGTCGCGCGCTGAAGAACAACCAGAGGACCCGGATGAACCTGAAGCGTGTGCTGCTGGACGCATTGACGGCGGACCAGATGAAGGACCTGTGCACCGAGCTCGAGATCGACGCCGACCGACGCTCGCCCGCCGCGATGAAGGACGCGCTGGCTGGCGCCAAGCGGGCCAAGCCCGAGCGGCTGATCACGCCGTTGACCGTGGCCCAGTTGCGCGACGCGCTCGGCCAGCTCGACCAGCCGACCGACGGCAAGCGCGAGGAGCTGGTGCACCGACTGCTCGAGGCCGGTGGGCGGGCGTGGCCCGTTCCGGCGTCTCTCGAGCTTGAGGCGCAGGACCCACGATCCGCCAGCGGCTGGAAGCCCGAGGCAGCGCCCGCCACGCGCGTCGTCCGCACGGGCTTGGACGCCACCGAGCAGTACCGCCACGCCGCGGAAGCCGTCCAGCGGCCCGATGCCGGGGTGCAGGACCAGTTCCAGGCCCGCAAGCCGCCGCGCACCTACCGCTACGACAGCTCGCTCGACCCCGCCTTGTCGTGGGACGAGCAGCGCGAGCGCGACTTGGGTGAGTGGCTCATCGGGCTGATCCTGCGCGCCAGCCAGGAAGGCGAGGCCGCGGTCTTCGCCGAGCCGCAGGTGTGGCAGGGTGGCGGGGTGCGCGTGGTGTCAACGGCCGACGCGGCGCGGCTGCTGCAGCAGATCAGCAAGCCCTTCCTCAATTGGGCCGGCAAGGCCGAACGGCACGAGATCCGGGTGCCGACGGCGCCGCTCTTTGTCCACGAGCGTCACTCTACCAAGGCCATCCTCGACGGCATCCGGCACCGCAAAGCCCGAGGGCAGACCCTGGACTTGTTCGGCGACGCGGGCCTGGACATCCGCGAAAACCTCGAGGCGTACGAGCACAAAGGGCCGTGGCAAAACCGGATGATTCTGGGCGACTCGCTGGCGGTGATGAACTCGCTGCTCGAATTCGAGGGCATGGCCGGTCAAGTGCAGATGGTCTACATGGACCCGCCCTATGGTGTTCAGTACGGATCGAACTTCCAGCCGTTCGTCAGGAATCGCAAGGTTAGTGCAGCCGGGGACGAGGACTTGACCAGGGAGCCGGAGATGGTCAAGGCGTACAGAGATACATGGGAGTTGGGACTCCACTCGTATCTGACCTACCTGCGCGATCGCCTGCTTCTAGCTCGCGAGCTCTTGAGTACGAAGGGCAGCGTCTTCGTTCAAATCTCCGATGCGAACCTGCATCACGTTCGTGCACTTCTCGACGAAGTCTTTGGGCGGAAGAACTTCATTGCCTGCATCAACTACAAGACCATGATGCCGCTTGAGTCCGGTCACATTGAGTCTGTAGTCGACTACGTCTGCTGGTATGCCCGAGACGCAACGCAGATGACGTACAGAAACCTATTCGTGGAGAAGCGAGTAGGGGCAGGCTCAGAGTTTGTGTTTGCAGACACCGCCGACGGCGGCTACCGAAGACTCACGGCGGAAGAGATAAAGAACTTCGAGGAAACGGCTGCGACCAACGCAGTTTTCAAGAGGTCTGACCTCGCATCGTCAGGGTACACGAAGTCCTGCATTTTTCCCATTGAGTTTGAGGGGCGTTCGTTCTCAACTACTGGCGGCAAGAGCTGGCGCACTACTCAGGATGGGGTTGCCAAGCTGAAGGAGCGCAATCGCTTGTTTCACCTCGGAGAAAAGCTCTACTACAAGCTCTACCTCCGAGACTTTGGCTACACGTCCAGGATCAATCAGTGGACCGACACCATTGAGAACGCGGGGCGACTCTACGTCGTCCAGACGACATCTGCTGTTATTGAGCGTTGCATGCTCATGTGCACAGACCCGGGTGACCTCGTCCTTGACCCGACTTGCGGCTCCGGCACGACGGCTCATGTCGCCGAGCATTGGGGGCGTCGCTGGATCACGATCGACACTTCGCGCGTGCCACTCGCGCTGGCACGCCAGCGCCTGCTGACGGCTACCTTCCCCTACTACGAGCTCAAGTCGCCGCAAGTCGGCCCGGCGGGCGGCTTCGTCTACAAGCGCAAGCAGAATCGCAAGGGCGAGGAAGTTGGCGGCTTGGTGCCGCACATCACGCTGAAGTCGATCGCCAACGACGAGCCCCCGGCGATGGAGGTGCTGGTTGATCGGCCCGAGGCGGTGTCCGGCGTCACGCGCGTGGCCGGCCCCTTCGTCGTCGAGGCCACGATCGCGCCGGTGCAGCCGCTCGAGTCCGCCGGCGGGGACAGCGCGGTGACCGCTAGCGATGCCGCTACGCACATCCAGCGTATGACCGAGGTGCTGCGCCAATCGCGCACGCTGCGCCTGCCCGGCAACCGCGAGCTGGCGCTGGGCGGTGTGCGGCGCACCAACGACACCGAGTACCTGCACGCCGAGGCACAGGAAGGCGACAAGCGCGTGGCCGTGGTGTTCGGCCCGCCGGACGGCGCCGTCTCGGCGACGCTGGTCTTCGAGGCGGCGCGCGAAGCCTACTTCCTGAAGTTCGACCGACTCTACTTCTTCGGCTTTGCCATCGAGCCCGCGGCGCGCGCAATGATCGACGACGAGCGCAAGCTGCGCATCCCGGCCGCCTATGTGGCCGTGACGCCCGACGTCGCGATGTCGGACCTGCTGAAGACCACCCGTGCGTCGGAGATCTTCTCCGTCACCGGCCTGCCCGACGTCACCGTACGCAAGGCGCGCAAGAAGGGCCCCGAGGGTCAGGTGCTGCACGAGGTGGAGCTCAAGGGCCTGGACCTGTTCGACCCGGAGTCGATGGACACCGAGTCGATCGGCGGCGACAGCGTGCCCTGCTGGATGCTGGACACCGACCACGACAGCATGAGCTTCTTCGCCAGCCAGGTGTTCTTTCCCAAGACCAGCGCCTGGGACAACCTGCAGCGCTCGATGAAGGCCACCTTCGACGAGTCGGTCTGGTCGCACCTGGCCGGGACTGTGAGCGAGCAATTCGCGCTAGGCGACCAACGGCGTATCGCGGTCAAGGTGATAGACGAGCGCGTGAATGAGCTGATGCGCATTCTGAAGGTGTCCGCATGAACTACAAGCCCCGGTCCCTCTTCAGCCTGATCGAAGAGATCAACCACTCCCTGTTTCTCCCACACATCCAGCGGCCCTTCGTCTGGGAGGAGGATCAGATGCTCAGGTTGTTCGACAGCCTGATGCGCAACTACCCGATCCAGACCCTGCTGTTCTGGCGGACCAAGGACGAGATTAAGGCGCGAAAGTTCATGCCTGAGGTCGAATGGGACCCGGACCTCAGTGACTACTACGAGCCCAACGTCAGCAAGTCCGGCCAGGAAAAGGTCTTTGTACTCGACGGCCAGCAGCGGTTGCAGACTCTGTTCGCGATCTTCCGTGGATCGATCCTCGACGGCCAAGGACAGCGCGCAGAGGCCTACTTCGATGCGACCGGCGGAGACCAGATTACGGACGCCGGCCTACTGTATGGACTCCGCTTTTCGGCAACGCCGTTGCCTTCGCCGTGGTATCGGGTCGCGGACTTACTTGGCCGGGATACAACCCGGGTGGCAGAGGAGATTGCGGACGATTGGAATGACATGTTGGACCGGAAGGATGCGGAGGGTACTGCCGGCTCCCGCCCCACCGACGAGGAGCAGAGGGCGCGTCAGAAGCGTGTTCGTCGAAACTTCAGCCAACTGCTTTCCTTGCTTCGCGAGGAGAAGCACTTCTGGGTTCAGCAGTTGGACGGCGTCGCGAATCAGTACCCGTACCGCACCGTCCTCGACATCTTCGTGCGCGTCAACTCAGGTGGAACCAAGCTCGACGCTTCAGACCTGATGTTCGCCGCGATGAAGGAGGGTTGGGACGAAATCGAAGAGGCGATCGAGGAAACCACCGAGCTGCTGAACGGAACCAACCTGCAGTTTGACAAGACCTTCCCCCTCAAGTGCCTTCTTGTCGTCAACGGGCGCGGCGCCGAAGCGTCAACGGAGAAGTTCTCCGGACCGGACGGGCAGCAACTGCTGGACGACATGAAGGAGGGATGGGACCGGGCTGAGCGCGCCTTTCAGGAGCTCCGGGACTTCCTCAAGCATGACCTGAAGATCTACGCGGACAAGGTCGTTCGCACGTACAACAGCTTCATCCCTCTGTTCGACTACCTCTACTTCAACCCGAAGCCCAACGAACGCAGCCGCGCTTTGATGCGAGGCTACTACTACAAGGCTCAGCTCTTCGGCTGGTACTCGGTCGCGACGGACAACGTCATCAATCGGCTCCACGGTGTCGTTGGCCGTGAATGCCCTGCCGGCTTCCCCATCGAGGAGATCAAGGCCGCGTTCCCGTCGCACAACACTGAACTGGCCGCTTGGCACCTTGAGCAGACGCGGCTTCGCTTCATCCTCCTGAACCTTGTATACGTTGACCAGATGGGCTCATCGCCCTTCGACGTCAAGTTCAAGGGCAACGAGCCTCACGTCGATCACATCTATCCCAGACACGCCACCCTGACCAAGTTGGGACTCCCGAGCGGAGAGGTGAACACCATCGGCAACTACCGATTTGTGGGTGCGGTCGACAACATCCGCAAGCGCGGGGAGCTGCCTGCAAGCTACTTCGCCCGCATGAAGGCGGCTGGAGTGCCGATCGAGAAGCATCTGTTGCTCGAGCACTTTGCGACGTCACCATCGCTGCTTGTGTTCGACGTCGATTCGTATCGTGGCTTTCGCGATCAGCGTGCCAGGCGTATCTGGGAGATCTGCGCGAGGATCGTGAATCCGGAAGTCGCCTCATCGGCTCACGAAGGCGCACTATGAGTCAGATCAACGCGGTCGCCAACCCGATCATCAACTCGCCCTACGACGAGCCGCTTCACCACTGGCACATCGAGGAAGGCAAGCGGCCGCTGCAACAGCCGGGTCGTCGGCCTGCCAGCTACTTCCTGCGTGTGCCCGAGGGCGCGGCGCGCGGACGGCGCGGGGCTGGCCAGTCAGAGATGTTCGACGACGACCAGAAGGGCAACGAGTACCTGCTCGACCTGGCCAACCACCTACGCCAGCGCGTACAGGAGTGGCGCGACCGAGGCTACCAGGGCGCGACCAAGGTCACTCGCGAGCTGATCGAGCTGTGGCGCGCACCGGACCGTGTCCAGCCGCTCTTCTACGCTCAGCTCGAGGCGGCCGAGACCGTGATCTTCCTGGTGGAAGGGCCGGGAGACCTGCTGCAGGGCATCCAGGTGCCGATGGACGAGCCGGGCGCAGCGGCCAGGAAGGACGGCTACAAGGCCTTCCTGCGCTACGCACTGAAGATGGCCACCGGCTCTGGCAAGACCACGGTGATGGGCATGCTGGCCGCTTGGTCGATCCTGAACAAGGTGGTGGACCCGCAGAACGCCGCCTACTCGGACACGGTGCTGATCGTCTGCCCGAACGTGACGATCCGCGACCGGCTGCAGGAGCTGAACCCGGAGCGGGACGAGCTCTCCCTCTACCGCACGCGCGAGCTGGTGCCGGCGCACCGGATGACGGAGCTGCGCCGCGGCGAGGTCTTCGTGACCAACTGGCACAACCTCGAGCGCCGCGAGACGCGCGAGGTGAACGGCCAGGGCGGCCGCGTGGTCAAGCGTGGGCAGGCGGTGGAGAAGATCCGCACGATCAAGGTGACGGCCGCGATGCCGGCCGAGCAGATCGTGCACCAGGCCACCGTAGGCGCGTTCGAGATCCTCAACGTCGAGAAAAAGCGCGATGGCTCGCCCAAGGCGTACACCGTTCGCGAGACGCAGTACCTGGAGAGCGACGCCGCCTTTCTGAAACGCCTGCTGGGTGGCCGCAAGGGCCGCAGCCAGGCCATCCTGGTGATGAACGACGAGGCGCACCACGCCTACCGGCGCGGCAATGTGGAGGCCGGCGACACGTCGGGCGAGGACGACGAGACGACGGCCGGCAACATCCGCGAGGCGACCGTCTGGATCGAAGGCCTGGACCGGATCAACAAGGCACTGGGCGGCAAGACCAACGGCATCCGCCTGTGCGTGGACCTGTCGGCCACGCCCTTCTACATCCAGGGCAGCGGCAACGAGGTCGGCAAGCCCTTCCCCTGGGTGGTGTCCGACTTCAGCCTGCTGGAGGCCATCGAGGCCGGGCTGGTGAAGGTGCCGCAACTGCCGACCGAGGACGGTGCCGGTGACGGCGTGCCGCGCTACTTCAACGTCTGGCGCTGGGTGCAGAAGCAGGCGCAGGACGACGGGCTGATCGGCCCGGTGACGGTGACCGAGGTGATGCGCTACGCCACCGCGCCCATCGTCACGCTGGCCTCGAGCTGGCGTGAGACGCTGGCCAAGTGGCAGGCTCACTTCCAGGCCGGCAACCGCCGGTACGACGTGCCGCCGGTGTTCATCATCGTCTGCCGCGACACCACCATCGCCAGGGCACTGTACGCCTGGCTGGCGGACGGCGACGCGCAGTACGGTGCTGGCGTGCCGGAGTTCCGCAATACCGACGGGCGCGAGATGACGATCCGCATCGACAGCAAGGTAGGCGAGGACATCGCTACCGGCGGCACGAGCGACGAGGCAAGGCGCCTGCGCTTCGTGCTCGAGACAGTGGGCCGCACCGAGTGGCCGGGGCGCAAGGTTCCCGAGGAGTACGCCGCGATCGTCGAAAAGCACAACCGCAAGGCGCTGGAGGACGACGACAACGACCTCGTCGTCATCAACCCCGACGTGCCGCCCGGCCGGGACGTGCGCTGCATCATCTCGGTAGCCATGCTGTCCGAGGGCTGGGACGCGACGACGGTGACCCACGTCGTCGGGCTGCGGCCCTTCGGATCGCAACTGCTTTGCGAGCAGGTGGTGGGTCGCGCGCTGCGGCGGACCTCGTACACCGTGGATCCAGAGAGCGGGCTTTTCACCGAGGAGACAGCGCAGATCTTTGGCGTTCCGTTTGAGTTGATCCCGTTCAAAGTGGAGGGCGGCAAGCCGCAGCCGCCTTCTCCCCCGGCAAATCACGTCTATGCAGTCCCGGAGCGTGCCGAGTACGAGATCGAGTTTCCGGTGGTTGAGGGCTACCAGGATCCGGGCATCGTCCAGGTGAAGATCAATTGGGACCGCGTCGGCGAGCTCGTACTCGACCCGAAGAATGTGCCGGACGACGTGCTCTTGCGCGGCCTGACCACGCAGGAGGGTCGCCTTATCGCGTTCGGGCCGGGCGCGCCGGTGCGCGTCAACCTCGACGCCTGGCGTCAGGGAGTACGCGTGCAGCAGGTGGCGTTCGAGCTGACCAAGGTGCTGGTGCGCAAGTGGCAGGAAGACCGCGGCGACGCCATTCCTGGGCACCGCCTGTTCCCGCAAATGCTCGACGCGGCCACGAGGTTCATCGACGAGTGCGTTGAGCCGGTGGGAACCCGGAAGAAGCAGGACTTGGCGATCAACCCGTACTTCGGCGAGGCGGTGGCCAAGCTCGTGAACGCCTGGGAGTCGGCCGACGGCGGTGGCAAGGGGCTGGAGTGCGCCGTCTTCGCCCCCGGCGCCGCCGCGACGCGGTCGACGCGGATGGTGAGTTTCCACACCGGCAAACCGCTGCACGAGGTGCAACGCTGCCACCTGAACGCGGCGGTGTTCGACTCCGACTGGGAGCGGCAAGCTGCCGAGTTGCTGGACGCCCATGCTGCCGTCTCAGCGTGGGTCAAGAACGACCGCCTCGGCTTGGTGATCCCGTATCGGAAGGACGGGACTTCGCGCAAGTACCTGCCCGACTTCCTCGTTGCACTTCAGGGCGGCGAATACCTCATTGTCGAGATCAAGGGGCAGATTGGCGACGCGATGATCAAGAAGGCGGCGGCCGAGCGGTGGTGTCGGGCCGTGACGAACAGCGGAAAGTTCGGGACCTGGACCTACGTGTTGTGTTTCTCGGCCCAAGACCTGGCAGCCGCTCTTCGCGCTCGGGAGGTCGTGGCCGCGTGACCCGCCGGCGAAAGCCAGAGGCAGCCGCAAGCACGTCGCCTCCGGCAATCAACGCCCGCGGGCTAAAGTCCAGCGGTCGGCGGCCGGCGTCTCCGAAGGGGACAGCCGGCGATGCCGAAACGGCGGCGGGCGATGGGCGAAGGGGCCGCCCGCCCAGGACATCGGCCCAGGCGGTGGAGCAAGCGCTCAAGGCCATCGCCGCGGCTGGCGACGTCGAGGCACTTCGAGCAGCTCAGGCTGTCGTAATGCCCTCGTTCGGGTTCACGCTCGAACAGACGGCGCAGGTCGTTGGACGAACCAAGTCTTGGGTGTCTAAAGCGCGCGCCCGCTGGCTGTCGGGAGACGGCCCGCCAGGCCGCCATGGCGGGCGAAGACGGTCGATCGTTGCGGAAAGCGAAGAAGCGCTGCTGGTTCGGAAAGCCATTTTTCAAGCGGGTTTTCCGTTTGGCAAGGAGAACCCCTATCGCACGGCGCTTCGCAATCTGCTCGAGGCACGCTCCGCTGCCCCGGTGAGCGAGTCGACCGTGAGCGCGATCATGAACCGAGGACTGAAGACGCTGGCCCCGGATGCGTACGGGGCAAGTCCACACGAAGTGTGTTCAGCCTTGGCGATGAAGTACCACGCCGAGGCTCGGCTGGCTGGACTCGCCCCGTCCAGCGACTGAGAATTTACTGCACTTGATCCGGCATTTGCGCCAAGAACCGTCCCCCACCATCCTGTCTTGAGACTTGAAGCTCAAGAGCCCCGGCGCTCTCGAAGTGCCGGAATCCGACGTCAGGATTCGCGGAGGTGGACAAGACCATGCCCAACTACATCAACATCGCCAATGGCCACGACAGCACGACGCTTGCTGCAATCTTCAACGCGGCCCGGCCTGTCCTGCGCATCGACGGACTCAAGGAGGGAACTTGGCGCCGTTGCGCTGCCCCCGGAGATTCGTAGCAGCTAGGTCTAGAGTCCGATCAACCCGAC
>CALJUI010000111.1 GCA_937975735.1 uncultured Rubrivivax sp. | reverse complement strand
TCAGCGGCAAGGGCGGCGTGATGGCGCTGCTGTCGACGCACCCGCCGATCGAGGATCGCATCAGGGCCCTGCAGGAGAACGCACCATGAGCAAGAAGACCCATCGCATCGCCGTCCTGCCGGGTGACGGGATCGGCAAGGAGGTCATGCCCGAGGGCCTGCGCGCGCTGGAGGCCGCGGCCCGTCGGTTCGACCTGAAGCTCGACTTCGTCCACATTGACTGGGCCAGCTGCGACTACTACGTGCAGCACGGCCAGATGATGCCGGACGACTGGAAGACCCGGCTGCAGGACATGGATGCGCTGTACTACGGCGCGGTCGGCTGGCCGGCGACGGTGCCCGACCACGTCTCGCTGTGGGGCTCGCTGCTGAAGTTCCGCCGCGAGTTCGACCAGTACGTCAACCTGCGCCCGGTGCGCCTGTTCGACGGCGTGCCCTGCCCGCTGGCCGGGCGCAAGGCCGGCGACATCGACTTCTTCGTCGTGCGCGAGAACACCGAGGGCGAGTACACCAACCTCGGCGGCGTGCTCTACGGCGGCACCGAGCGCGAGATCGTGATCCAGGAGTCGGTCTTCTCGCGCCACGGCGCCGATCGCGTGCTGAGGTACGCCTACGAGCTGGCCGCCTCGCGACCGCGCAAGAAGCTCACCGTGGCGACGAAGAGCAACGGCATCGCGATCAGCATGCCCTGGTGGGACGGCCGCGCCGATGCGATCGGCAAGGACTACCCCGGCGTCGCGGTCGACAAGCAGCACATCGACATCCTGTCGGCGCGCTTCGTGCTGCAACCCGACCGCTTCGACGTCGTCGTCGCGAGCAATCTGTTCGGCGACATCCTGTCGGACCTCGGGCCGGCCTGCACCGGCACGATCGGCCTGGCGCCGTCGGCCAACCTGAACCCGGACCGCCGATTCCCGTCGCTCTTCGAGCCGGTGCACGGCTCGGCGCCGGACATCTATGGCCAGAACATCGCCAACCCGGTGGCGATGATCTGGTCGGGCGCGCTGATGCTCGATTTCCTCGGCCACCGCGACGCGCACGACGCGATCGTCAAGGCCATCGAGCAGGTGCTGGTCGACGGCCCGCGCACGCGCGACGTCGGCGGCCAGGCCTCGACGACCGAGATGGGCGAGGCGATCGCCAGGCTGATCTGAGCGCGGCGGCGATAATCGTCGCGTGAAGCAGGCCAGACCGCCGCTGGTGCGGGCGTGGCAACACGGCACTGGAGGAAGGTCCGGACTGCACAGGGCGGCGTAGCAGCTAACGGCTGTCCACCGCGAGGTGAGGATCAGAGCAACAGAGACGAGTCCGTCGGGGTTCCCGTTCGGGGTGTTCTGCGCAAGCAGCCACCCCGTCGGGGCCAAGGCCCCGGCGGGGTGAAACGGGCAATCTCTACGCGCAGCAACACCAAATAGGCCGGCGATGAGGCGGCCCGCGGAGCCGGCGGGTAGGTGGCACCGAGCCGGGTGGGCGACCCCCGGCCCAGAGGAATGGCGGTCACGCCGGGGCGACCCGGCGCACAGAATCCGGCCTATCGGCCTGCTTCACACTTTTTTCGCGCGCCGCCGGTTCAGGCGGGCACGATCAGCCGGTGGCTGGCCTGCCAGCGCAACCCGTCGCCGCTCGCCGGCGTCAGCTGCATGGCCAGCGCCGCACGACCGTCGGCGTCGAGCCGGCGCCAGAGGAAGTCGCGCGCATTGCCGGGATCGCCGTCGACGAAGAGCTGCGACGTGCGCTCGCCGAAGCTCGGGTGGCGCAGCTTGACATGGATGTGCGGCGTGCGGCCGGGATACGGCACCGGCCGGATGGTGCGCAGACGCACGCCGCCGTCGGCCGCGGTACGCGCCGCCCCGAAGCCCTGGAACGCCGGGTCGAACGCGCCGTCGACCTGCGGCACGCTGGCGTGGCGATAGGCGGCCATCGCATCGCACTGCCAGATCTCGACCTCGGCGCCGTCGACGACCCGACCGTCGCTGTCGGTCAACTGCAGCGCCAGCGCGAGATGCTCGCCGCGCGCCGCCGCCACCGGCTCGCCGCGATGGCGCACGCGGGTCAGGTCGGCGTCCCAGTCGTGCTCCGCCGAGCGCCAGCGCGCACTCGGGTAGAACGGGCCGTCGGTCATCGACGGCATCACCCGGCGCGAGGAGGCGAGTGCGGGCCAGGCCAGCCCGGCCGCGACCCCGACGATCATCTGGCGGCGTGTCGTGCTCATGCCCTGATTGAAGCACCGTCGCCAAACCCGCGACTACACTGCGTGCTTTCCCGGACCCGATGAATCCCGACGCCGACACGCTCTGGCGCGGCCCGCGCTGGACGTTGGCCGTGCTGCTCGCCTGCCTGGGCATGATCGGGCCCTTCTCGATCGACACCTATCTGCCGGCGTTCAGCGGCATCGCCGAGTCGCTGCAGGCCACGCCGCTGCAGATGCAGCAGACGCTGTCGGCCTACCTGTTCGGGTTCGCGCTGATGAACCTGTTCCACGGCGCGATCGCCGACAGCTTCGGCCGCCGGCCGGTCGTGCTCTGGGGCATCGGCGTGTTCACGCTGGCCTCGGTGGGCTGCGCGCTCGCGCCGACCATCGGCACGCTGATCGGATTCCGCGCGCTGCAGGGGCTGTCGGCCGGGGCCGGCATCGTCGTCTCGCGCGCGATCATCCGCGACATGTTCGCGCCGGCCGATGCGCAGCGCGTGATGTCGCAGGTGACGATCTACTTCGGCGTCGCGCCGGCGGTCGCGCCGATGATCGGCGGCGTGCTTTTCGTCTCTGCCGACTGGCACTCGATCTTCTGGTTTCTCGCGGCGATCGGCGTGGCGCTGTGGTGGACCAACTACCGGCTGCTGCCCGAGACCCTGCACCGCACGCAGTTCCAGCCCTTCAACGTGCGCCACCTGATGCGGGGCTACCTCGAGATGGCCGGCAGCGCGCGCTTCATGATGCTGGTGCTGGCCAGCGGCGTGCCGTTCAACGGGATGTTCCTGTACGTGCTGTCGGCGCCGGTCTTCCTCGGCGAGCACCTGCAGCTCGCGCCGACGCAGTTCTTCTGGTTCTTCATGACGACGATCGCCGGCATCATGGCCGGCGCCTGGCTGTCCGGTCGCCTGGCCGGCCGCATCAAGCCGAGCCGCCAGATCCGCCACGGCTTCGTGATCATGCTGGTGGTCTCGCTGCTCAACGTCGCGCTGAACGCCTGGCTGCCGCCGCATCCGGGCTGGGCGCTGTGGCCGATCGCGGTCTTCGCCTTCGGCTGGGCGCTGATGGTGCCGGTGGTCACGCTGGCGGTGCTGGACCTGGTGCCGACGCGACGCGGCATGGCCTCGTCGATGCAGGCCTGCATCGGCAGCATCGCCAACGGCGTCGTCGCCGGCGTGCTCGCGCCGCTGGTGATGCACTCCACGCTGGCGCTGGCGCTCGCGTCGACCGGGCTGCTGATGGTCGGCATCGTCGCCTGGGTCTGGGTCAAGCCGCGGCTGGCCTGAGCCGCTAGCTTCCGGCGCCGACCGACGCGGCCTCAGCGCCCGCCGCGCCGCGCCGCAGCGCGCGGGTCCTGCGGCAGCCGCACGCCACTGTCCTCGAGCGCACGCGCGACCTGGCCCCGGTCGACCGGGCGAAACAACACCGCGTCGGCGCCGGCGAGCTCCATCCGCACCCGCTCGGCGTGTTGGCCCTTCTCGACCATCGCGACCACCGCCAGCGGGCGCTCGGTGGCCTGCGGCATCGCGCGCAGCCGCGTGCACAGGCCGATCGCCTGGGCATCCTGCACGCCCAGCCCAATGAAGCTGGCGACGAAGCGCACCGAGCCGACCAGGGTGTCGGCGTCGCGCACCGAGCCGACAGCATGGGCGCTGAAGCCGAACTGGTCGAGCACGCCCGACAGGCGTTCGCGCGTGGCCGGATCGGGCTCGAGCAGCAGCACCTCGGGCCGCTCGCCGAGCTGGGCCATGCCGCGCTGCTGATGGCGCTGGCGGGCGCGGCGCACCGCCGCCCGCATCTCGGCCTTGCGTTCGGCGAAGCCGCCGATCATGCGCGGCGATGGCTTGGGTCTGGCCGGCGGCGGAGGCTCGGCCGCCGGCAGCGGCGCCTTGGCCGCCGGCAGCGGTGCCTCGGCGGGCGGCTGCGCCGGCTCGGGCATCTCGATCGTCGGTAGGTCGACCTCGTCGGTGACGATCGGCGGCAGCGGCACCTCGCGCGCTCGCGGCCGCGACCGTGCCATCGGCTGGGCCGAAGGCAGGTCGGCATCGCGCAGCGACAGGGTCAGTTCGCTGTCGTCGAGCGCAGGCTCGGGGGTGGTGTCGCGGACCGTGTCGACCGCCGCCTCGAGCACCGGCGCGGCCGCGTGCAGCAGGGTCGCGCAGTGGTGGCAGCGCTCGCGGGTCCGCGCGTTGATCGTGCCGCAGGAGGGACAGCGCTGCACCAGCGGGCTGCCGCAGGCGACGCAGAAGCGCGCCTCCTCGCCGTTCTCGTGGTGGCACGCCGGACAGGCGGACATGTTCAGGCGCTGCACGCTCGAAACCTCTGCTCCCTGATCGAGGCTCTCCGTCCTCAGGATCGAAGACTAATGCAAGTTCCCGGTACCGCGCGTGCATTGTGGGCCGGACGCACTGGCGGCCGACGTGCGCGCAGGCGCTTGATCTCAGGCAACACTTTCAATGCATATCGCAGGTCTATGTTTTTGCGCACTTTTCCCCGCGATTTACATTGCGTTTCGCCTCTAAGTTCTTGATTTAACTGATTTTTTTGCGAGCGAACGATTGACCCGGCGCACTTCGCCGGCTAAAGTGTCAGGGAGTGGAATATTCTGCCTGATCGTGTCGGAAATCGTCTATCAAGGGACCTCGGCCATCGCGCTGGACGCCCAGGGCCGGATCACGGTACCGGTGCGCCAGCGCGAGCTGCTGATGCAGGCCTGCGAAGGACGGCTGACACTGACCAAGCACCCCGACGGATACCTCTGGGTGATGCCGCGCGAGCGCTGGGAGGCCACACGGGCGCGGCTGCTGGCGATGACGATGGAGGCCGATCCGTGGCGGCGGATCCTGATCGGCAGTGCGGTGGACCTCGAGATCGACGGCGCCGCCCGCGTGCTGATCCCGCCCGAGCTGCGTGAGGCGGCCGGGCTGACCAAGGACGTGCTGCTGATCGGCAACGGACGGGTCCTGGAGCTGTGGGACGCCGATCGCCACCGTGCACACGAGGCTGCCCTGATGGCCCAGCCGATGCCGGCCGAGATCCGGGGCCTCGTGCTGCAATGACGTCGACGGCCGAATGGTCTCACACCGCCGTCCTGTTGCACGAAGCCGTCGAGGCGCTCGTGACCACGCCTGACGGGATCTACGTCGACGGCACCTTCGGTCGGGGTGGCCATGCGCGCGAGGTGCTGCGCAGGCTGTCGCCGCAGGGGCGGCTGATCGCCTTCGACAAGGATCCCGCCGCCGTGCGCGCGGCCGCCGAGTTCTCGAGCGACACGCGCTTCATGATCGTGCACGCCAGCTTCGCCGAGATGCGCGCGCAGCTCGACGCGCGCGGCATCCACCGAGTGCACGGCGTGCTGCTCGACGTCGGCGTCAGCTCGCCGCAGCTCGACGATCCGGCACGCGGCTTCAGCTTCCGCCATGACGCGCCGCTGGACATGCGCATGGACACGACCCGTGGCGAGACCGCCGCGGACTTCCTGGCCCGCGCCGACGAGCGCACCTTGACACAGGTGATCCGCGACTATGGGGAAGAACGGTTTGCTTTTCAGATTGCAAAGGCGCTTGTGGCTCGCCGCGAGGATGGGCATCCCGTCCGAACCACAGGGGAACTGGCCGCACTCGTGGCTGGCGCCGTCAAGACCCGCGAGCCGGGCAAGGACCCTGCAACGCGCACATTTCAGGCGCTTCGGATTTGCGTCAACGCCGAGCTTGAAGCGCTCGAACAGGGCCTGAGCGACGCACTCGCCTGCCTGGCGCCGCGCGGCCGGCTGGTCGTCATCAGCTTCCACTCGCTCGAGGACCGCATCGTCAAGACCTTCATCGTGCGCGAGAGCCGCGACGCGGTCGACCGCCGGGCGCCGATGGCGCCGCCGCGCGCGCTGCGACTGAAGTCGCTCGGCCGGGTCCGCCCCGGCGAGCCCGAGCTCGCCGCGAACCCGCGTGCGCGATCGGCGGTGATGCGGGTGGCCGAGCGCACCGAGGTGGCCGCATGATGCGCTGGAACCTCGTGCTCGGCGTCGCGCTGATCGGCAGCAGCCTGCTGCTGGTCAAGACATCGTACGAGTCGCGCCGGGTCTTCACCGCGCTGGACCGCGCGCGTGCCGAAGGCCAGGCGCTGGAGACCGAGCACCAGCGGCTGCTGGCCGAACGCCAGGCGCAGGGCACCAACCTGCGTGTCGAGAAGGTCGCCCGCGAGCGCCTGCGCATGCGCAACGCCAGCGCCGCCGTCACGCATTACGTGATCGATCCGGCCGCGCCGGGAGCCTCGCGATGAGCCGACGCAGCAGCGGCCGCGGCGCGCAGAACCTGCGCAGCGTCAACTACGCCACCAGCCCGCTGCTGGCGTCCAAGACGCCGCCGGGGCGCTCGCGCTTCGTCGTCGCGCTGGTCGCGCTGGCCTTCGTCGGCCTGGCGGTGCGCGCGGTCTGGGTGCAGGTGGTCAACGCCGACTTCTACCGTGCCGAAGGGGCCAAGCGCTTCCTGCACGCCGAGGACGTGCCGGCCACGCGCGGCCGCATCCTCGACCGTAATGGCCAGCTGCTCGCATCCAGCGTGCCGGCGCCGTCGATCACCGTCAATCCGCGCGAGTTCGAGGCCGACGTTGCCCAGCGCAAGGCGCTGGCCCGGTTGGTCGGGCTGACGCCGAAGGAGCTGGCGCAGCGCACAGCCGGCCGCTCGCAGTTCGCCTACCTGAAGCGCTTCTCGGACGACGCCACCTGGGCGCAGGTCAAGGCGCTGGGCATCAAGGGCCTGCACCAGCAGAACGACACCCGGCGCAGCTACCCCGAAGGCGAGGCGGCGGCGCAGGTGATCGGCTTCACCGACCTCGAGGAGAACGGCCTCGAGGGCATCGAGCGGCAGTTCCAGGACGTGCTGCAGGGCCGCAAGGGCCAGCGCGCGGTGGTCCGCGACCGGCTCGGCCGCGTCGTCGAGGACATGGGCGAGCAGACCGACCCCGAGCATGGCCGCGACGTGCGGCTGTCGATCGACGCCAAGGTGCAGTTCTTCGCCTACCAGCGCATCCGCGACGCGGTGCGCGAGCACAACGCGAAGAGCGGCAGCGTCGTCGTGCTCGATGCGGGCAGCGGCGAGGTGCGGGCGCTGGCCACCGACCCGAGATACGAGCCAGGCGAGCGGCGCAACGTGTCCGGCGGTCAGCTGCGCAATCGCGCGCTGACCGACATCTTCGAGCCCGGCTCGACGATGAAGCCCTTCACCGTCGCGCTGGCGATGGAACGCCGGCATGTCTCCCCGGCCACCCGCATCGACACCTCGCCGGGACGCATCAGCATCACCGGCTCGACGATCCAGGACGCGCACCCGCACGGCGTGCTGTCGGTGGCCGAGATCGTGCAGAAGTCGAGCAACGTCGGCACCGTGAAGATGGCGATGCAGCTCAAGCCCCGCGAGATGTGGGAGATGTTCTCGCAGATCGGCCTGGGCCAAAAGCCCCAGCTCGACTTCCCCGGCGTCGCCACCGGCCGCCTGCGCCCGTACAAGAGCTGGCGTCCGATCGAGCAGGCGACGATGAGCTACGGCTACGGCCTGTCGGCCAGCCTGCTGCAGCTCGCGCGCGCCTACAGCGTGTTCGCGCGCGACGGCGAACTGATCCCGCTGACATTGCAGCACCGTGCCGAGCCGGTCGTCGGCCAGCGCGTGATGTCGCCGGAGACCGCACGCGCCATCCGCGACGGGCGGGAGCTCGCCGCACACCGCGGAGGCGGCGCGCCGCAGGCGCAGACCGTGGGCTACTCGGTCGGCGGCAAGACCGGCACCGCGCGCAAGCTGGAAGGCAAGACCTACGCCACCGACAAGTACCGCGCCTGGTTCGTCGGCCTGGCGCCGGTGAAGGAGCCGCGCCTGGTCGTCGCGGTGATGGTCGACGAGCCGCGCAAGGGCGTGTACTTCGGCGGCGAGGTCGCCGCGCCGGTGTTCAGCCAGGTCACGCAGCAGTCGCT
This sequence comes from uncultured Rubrivivax sp., assembly GCA_937975735.1. Classification (GTDB taxonomy): domain Bacteria; phylum Pseudomonadota; class Gammaproteobacteria; order Burkholderiales; family Burkholderiaceae_C; genus Rubrivivax. The sequence goes on along the minus strand of CALJUI010000111.1, from coordinate 3,236 downwards.
GCGCATGCTCGGTGTCGCACCAGACATCGAGGTCAAGCCGCAGATCGTCAACGTGCCGGCCGAGGCGGAGAGCTTCTGATGGCGCTGACCCGCCTGAAATCCCCGCAGGCCGCCGCGCGCTGGCTCGAGTCCTGGGTCACCGGCACGTTGCGCACCGACAGCCGCCAGGTCCGGCCGGGCGACGCCTTCATCGCCTGGCCCGGCTACGCCAACGACGGCCGCCGCTTCGTGCAGTCGGCGCTGGCCGCCGGCGCGACGACCTGCCTGGTCGAGGCCGACGGCGTCGAGGCCTTCGGCTTCGACGACGCGCGCATCGCCGCGCTGCCGGCACTGAAGTCGGTGACCGGCTCGATCGCCCACGAGGTCTTCGGCCGGCCGAGCGCGAACCTGGACATCGTGGCCAGCACCGGCACCAACGGCAAGACCTCGACCGCCTGGTGGACGGCGCAGGCGCTGACGCTGCTCGGGCGCCGCTGCGGCGTGGTCGGCACGCTCGGCGTCGGCCTGCCGCCGCTGCCCGACGGCGATGCCGGCGACATCCGCTTCACCGGCCTGACCACGCCCGACCCGGTGACGCTGCACGCCGCGCTGCGCCGCTTCGCCGACGGCGGCTGCAGCGCCTGCGCGCTGGAGGCCTCGTCGATCGGGCTGGTCGAGCACCGGCTCGACGGCGTGCAGATCGACGTCGCGCTGTTCACCAACTTCACGCGTGACCACCTCGACTTCCACGGCACGATGCAGGCCTACTGGGACGCCAAGCGCGCCCTCTTCGCCTGGCCGGGCCTGCGCGCCGCGTCGATCTTCGTCGACGACCCCCGCGGGGCCGAGCTGGCCGGCGAACTCGCCGGCGGTCCGCTCGAGCTGTGGACCGTCTCGGCGCAGGGACCGGCGCGCCTGGCGGGCCGCGACCTGCGCTACCTCGACGGCGGCCTGGCCTTCGAGGCGGTCGAAGGCGACGCGGTGGTGCCGGTCCGCAGCGCGCTGATCGGCGACTACAACGCCGGCAATCTGCTGGTCGTGCTCGGCGGCCTGCGCGCGCTCGGCGTGCCGCTCGCCGAGGCCGCCGCGGTGGTGCCGCGGCTCACGCCGGTGCCGGGCCGGATGCAGCGGGTCGGCCGCGGCGGGCCCGAGGTGGTGGTCGACTATGCGCACACGCCCGACGCGCTCGACAAGGTGCTGCGCTCGCTGCGCCCATTGGCCGACGCCCGCGGCGGCGCGCTGTGGTGCCTGTTCGGCTGCGGCGGCAACCGCGACCCGAGCAAGCGCCCGCTGATGGGCGAGATCGCCGAACGCCTGGCCGACCGCGTCGTGATCACCAGCGACAACCCGCGCCACGAGGACCCCCAGGCGATCATCGCCATGATCGAAGCCGGGCTGGGCGCAGGCGGCGGCACCCGCCGCATCGTCGACCGTGCCGAGGCGATCGCCACCGCAGTGCGTGAGGCCGCGCCCGAGGACGTGCTGCTGGTCGCCGGCAAGGGTCACGAGGACTACCAGGAGGTCGCCGGGGTCAAGCGGCCGTTCTCCGATGCGGCCGAGGCGACGCGCGCGCTCGAGGCACGCGAAGGGGCGGCGCGATGATGACGCTGGGCGTCGCCCACCGCCTGCTGCCCGGCTCGACCCTGGTCGGCGATCCGTCACTGCTGATCGAGCGCGTGCACAGCGATACCCGAAGCCTGAAGCGCGGCGACCTCTTCGTCGCGCTCAAGGGGGAGCGCTTCGACGCGCATCACTTCCTCGCCGAGGCCCGCGACAGCGGCGCGGTGGCGGCGCTGGCCGAGCACGGCATCGCCGAAGCCGGCCTGGCGGGCCTGCAGGTGAGCGACAGCCTGGCCGCGCTGCAGGCGCTGGCCAAGGCCTGGCGCGCCGGGCTGATGCTGCCGCTGATCGCGGTCACCGGCAGCAACGGCAAGACCACCGTGACGCAGATGACCGCGAGCATCCTGCGCGCCTGGGTCGGCGACGCCGCGCTGGCCACCGCCGGCAACCTGAACAACCACATCGGCGTGCCGCTGACGCTGCTGCGCCTGACCGCGCGCGTGCGCGCCGCGGTGGTCGAACTCGGCATGAACCACCCGGGCGAGATCGCCGAACTGGCGGCGCTGGCCGCGCCGACCGTCGGTCTGATCAACAACGCCCAGCGCGAACACCTCGAGTTCATGCGCGACGTCGAAGCGGTCGCGCGCGAGAACGGCGCCGTGCTGCACGCCTTGCCGGCCTCGGGCAGCGCGGTCTTCCCGACCGACGACGCCTTCACGCCGCTGTGGCGCGAATGGGCCGGTGCGCGCAGGGTCTGGACCTTCGGACCGGGCGGCGACGTGCAGGCCGACGCACGCTGGGACGGCGGGCAGTGGCTGCTCGACCTGCAGACGCCGAAGGGTCGCACCGAGGCGACGGTGCGGATCGCCGGCGCGCACAACGTGCACAACGCGCTCGCCGCGGCCACCGCGGCGCTGGCTGCCGGCGCGCCGCTGGCCGCGGTCGCGCGCGGTCTGGGCGGCTTCGTGCCGGTCAAGGGCCGCTCGGCGGTGCACCGGCTGCGCTGGCGCGGCCAGGACCTGACGCTGGTCGACGACAGCTACAACGCCAACCCCGACTCGGTGCTGGCGGCGATCGACGTGCTGGCGTCGCTGCCGGCGCCGCGCTGGCTCGTGCTCGGCGACATGGGCGAGGTCGGCGACCGGGGCCCGGCCTTCCACGCCGAGGTTGGAGCGCACGCGCGCGAGCGCGGCCTGGAGGTCTTGTGGTGCGCCGGTGCGGCCAGCGCCGACGCGGCCGCGGCCTTCGGCGCATCGGCCCGCCACTTCGCCGACACCGACGCGCTCGCGGCCGCCCTCGCCGAGGCGCCGCCGGCGGCCTCGGCGCTGGTCAAGGGTTCGCGCTTCATGAAGATGGAGCGGATCGTGCAGGCGCTGCAGGAGGCCGCGGATGCTGCTTAGCCTTTCCCAGTGGCTGTTGACGCTGTACCCGGAGGAACTCGGCTTCCTGCGCGTGTTCCAGTACCTGACGATGCGCGCCGTGCTCGCGGCGATGACCGCGCTGCTGATCGGGCTGGCCTTCGGCCCCTGGGTGATCCGACGCCTGACCGAGCTGAAGATCGGCCAGCCGATCCGCGACTACGGCGTGCAGACCCACCTGTCCAAGCGCGGCACGCCGACGCTGGGCGGTGTGCTGGGGCTGATCGGGGTCGTCCGGTCCACGCCGCCGTCGTTAGACTGGAGACAGCGCGTCGCCTG
>CALJUI010000110.1 GCA_937975735.1 uncultured Rubrivivax sp. | reverse complement strand
AAGGTGCGGCGCCAGCGCGGCGTCGACCGCCGAGGCGTCGGGCCGCGGCACCGCCTGCAGCAGCGCCACGGTGGCCATGATCTGGCCCGCCTGGCAGTAGCCGCACTGCGGCACGGCCTCGTCCAGCCAGGCCTGCTGCACCGGGTGCAGGCTGCCGTCCGCGGCCGCCAGGCCCTCGACCGTGGTGACGTCGCGGCCAGCCACGGCCGCCGCCGGCGTCACGCAGCTGCGCAGCGGCTGGCCGTCGACGAGCACCGTGCAGGCGCCGCACTGCCCGAGGCCGCAGCCGTACTTGGTGCCGACGAGGCCGAGCGCCTCTCGCAGCAGCGACAGCAGCGTCTCGTCCTGCCAGCCGTCGGGCAGCGTGGTGGCCTGCCCGTTGATCCTCAGTTGCATGGTGTCGATCTCCCGCGCGGTGGGGGTATGCCGTGACGTGGTGCGGCGCAGTCTGCGCGCCGGCCAGGGCCGCGTCTTGAACGAACGCGCCACGCCGGCCACTAGACTTCGCCCATGCCCGAGTCCGTCCGCGGCTTCCGCCTCACCGACCCGCCGCCCGGCTTCATCGACGACCCCTACCCGGTCTACGCGGCGCTGCGCACGCAGGCGCCGGTGCACCGGCTGGCCGACAACGCCTGGCTGCTGACCGGCTACGCGGATGTCCACGCGGTCTACCGCAGCGCCGACGTCAGCTCCGACAAGCAGCGCGAGTTCGGCCCGAAGCTCGGCGTCGGCAGCCCGATCTACGAGCACCACACGACCAGCCTGGTCTTCAACGACCCGCCGCTGCACACGCGGGTGCGCCGGCTGCTGATGGGGGCGCTGAACCAGCGTGCGATCGCGCGCATGGAGCCCGGGCTGGTGGCCTTGGTCGACGGTCTGCTCGACCGCCTGGCCGATCAGCCGGCGCCGGACCTGATCGAGCACTTCGCGGCGGCGATCCCGGTCGACGTGATCGGCAACCTGCTCGACATCCCGGCCGCCGACCGCGCGCCGCTGCGCGGCTGGTCGCTGGCGATCCTCTCCGCGCTCGAGCCGGCGCCCGATGCCGCGCTGCTGGCCCGCGCCAATGCCGCGACGACCGATTTCCTGGCCTACCTGCGCGGCCTCGTCGCCGATCGCCGCGCGCATCCCGGCGACGCCGAGGCCGACGTGCTGACGAGGCTGATCCAGGGCGACGGCGGCGAGCAGTTCAGCGAGGCCGAGCTGCTGCACAACTGCATCTTCCTGCTCAACGCCGGCCACGAGACGACGAGCAACCTGATCGGCAACGGGCTGCACGCGCTGATGACCCATCGCGACCAGCTGGAGCGCCTGGCCGCCGACCCGGCGCTGATGCCGACCGCCGTCGAGGAGCTGCTGCGCTTCGAGAGCCCGCTGCAGCTGAACAACCGGCTGACGACCGCGCCGATGACGATCGGTGGCGTCGACATCCCGGCCGGCCACTTTCTGACGCTGGCCATCGGGGCGGCGAACCGCGACCCGGCCGAATTCGACCACCCCGACCGGCTCGACGTCGGCCGCAAGCCGAACCGCCACCTCGCCTTCGGCCACGGCGCGCACGCCTGCTCGGGCATGAACGTGGCGCGGCTGGAAGCCAGGATCGCGATCGGCGCGCTGCTGGCGCGCTACCCGAAGATCGACCTCGCCGGGCCGCCGCGCCGCGACCGCCGGGTGCGCTTCCGCGGCTTCAGCGCGCTGCCGGTGACCCTTGGCTGAGCCCTTCAAGACCTTCCTGAACCGCGCGCTGATCGAGCGCATGGCGGCGCACCTGCAGCGCGCGGCGCCGGGCTTCGACGCCACCGCGTTCCGCCGCCGCGCCGCGCGCGGGCTCGACGCGCTGGAGATGAAGGCGCGCGCGATGCAGATCGCCGATGCGCTGGAAGCCACGCTGCCCGGGGACTTCGCCGCCGCCGCCGAGGTGATCGAGGCCGCGCTCGCGCCGCCCTGGCCCGACGACCGGCTCGGCAGCGACGAGCCGCTGCGCGACGGCCTGGAGGGCTGGGCCTTGTGGCCGGTGGGCGAGTTCGTCGCGCGCCGCGGCATCGATCACGCGAAGCGCGCCCTCGCCTGCCTGCACGCGATCACGCAGCGTTTCAGCGCCGAGTTCGCGATCCGGCCCTTCATCGTCGCGCACCCTGCGCTGACGCTGGCGACGCTGCAGCGCTGGACGACCGATCCCAGCGCGCACGTGCGCCGCCTGTGCAGCGAAGGCAGCCGCCCGCGCCTGCCCTGGGGCCTGCAGCTGAAGGCACTGATCGACGACCCGTCGCCGGCGCTGCCGATCCTCGCCGCGCTGCAGGACGACACCAGCGAGTACGTGCGGCGCAGCGTCGCCAACCACCTGAACGACATCGCCAAGGACCACCCGGCGCTGCTGGCCGAGTGGGTCGAGCGCCATCTGCCGGGCGCTTCCCCGGCGCGCGCCGCGCTGCTGCGCCACGCCTGCCGCACACGGATCAAGCAGGGCGATGCGCGCATCCTGCGCGCCTTCGGCCTGGGCGGCGCCTGGCGCGGCGAGGCCGAACTGACGGTCGACCCGGCCGCCGTCACGGTCGGTGACACCCTGCAAGTCACGCTTCGGCTGGCATCCAGCGCCCGCCGCGCGCAGCGCCTCGCGATCGACTACGCGGTCCACCACGTCAAGGCGAACGGCGGCCGCACGCCGAAGGTCTTCAAGGGCTGGGAGATCGACTTGAAGGCCGGCGAGCACCGCACGCTCAGCCGCCGCCACTCGATGCGCCCGGTCACCACGCGCAGGTACCATGCCGGGCGCCACGCGATCGACGTGCGCATCAACGGGCGGGTGGTCGCCCATGCCGAATTCGAGCTGACGCTGGACGACTGATGCCGATGCCGCCGAGCGCCCGTCTGCTGCTGGTCATCGCCCTCGCGTGCGGGGCCGGACCGGCCGCGGCCGACCCGACGGTGCGCGACCTCGTCGAGCGCAGCGAGTCGCAGGTCCGGGTCGATCCCGAGGAGAGCCGCCAGCTCGCCGAACAGGCGCTGCAGGGCCTGGCTTCGGCGCCGGACGCCGACCTCGGCGTCTGGGCCCACCTGCTGCTGTGCGAGCACCACGCCGAGCGCTCGCGCGGCGACGCCGAACGCCACCTGGCCGCCGCCCGCGCGCTGCTGCCGCAGGTGCAGCGCGCCGGCCTGCGCGCCCGGCTGCTGGCCTGCGAAGGCGACCTGCAGGAGAACGGCGGCGACAGCGCCGGCGCGATGACGCTGTACGAGCAGGCCGTCGTCACCGCCGAGGCGGCCAAGGACGACGAGTACCTGGCCGAGGCGCTGTACCGCCGTGGTCATCTGCGGAGCCTGCGTGCCGAGTTCGCCTCCGGGCTGTCGGACCTGAAGCGCGCGCACGCGCTGTTCCGGCAGCTCGGCAAGGAAGGCCATGCGACGACGGTGCAGAACGCGATCGCGATCCTGTACAACCGGCTGGGCGACCACGCGCAGGCGCGCCAGTACTTCGAGGCGGCGCTGAAGGCGCAGGCCGCCGCCGGGCTGACCCGCGAGCAATTGGTGACGCAGCACAACCTCGGCCGCGTGCTCGAGAACCTGGGCGACTGGGGCGCCGCCGAGCACGCCTTCGCGCAGTGCATGGCGCTGGCGCAGTCGCTGGCCTACCGGCGCGGCGAGGTCTATGCGCTGCGCGGCCTGGCCAGCGTGCACAACGCGCGCGGCCGGCCGACCGAGGCGCTGGCCCTGCTGGACCGCGCCGCGGCGATGCAGCGCGAGGTGCCCGACGCGCGGCTGCGCGCGCAGATCCAGCTGCAACGCGGCATCGCGCTGTCCCAGCTGCGCCGCGCCGGCGAGGCGTTGGCGGCATTGAACGAGGCGCTGGCGGTGTTCAAGGCGGCCGACTCGCCGGCCGAGCGCGTGCGCACGCACGAGGCCCTGGCCCGGCTGATGGTCGAGCAGGCCGACTGGCGCGCGGCCTTCGAGCAGCAGCGCGCGGCGCGCGAGCTGACCGAGGAGCTGCTGCGCCGCCAGGTCGACGAGCGCTTCGCGACGCTGAAGGTCGAGTACGACGGCAACGCGCGCGAGCAGGCGATGCACCTGCTGCAGCGCGAGCAGGCGGCGACCGCCTACGCGCTCGAGCAGGAGCGGCTGGCCGGCCGGCTGCGCTCGGCCACGGTCGCGCTGGGCGCGGTGCTGCTGACCTTGCTGGCCCTGCTCGCCTGGCGCCAGCGCCACGGCAAGCTGGCGATGCGGCGGCTGGCGCTGACCGACGAGCTGACCGAGCTGCCGAACCGGCGCGACGTGCTGTCCCGGCTGGACCAGCGGCTGCGCCGCGGCGGCGCCTGCGCGCTGCTGATCGTCGACCTCGACCACTTCAAGCGCATCAACGACGGCCACGGCCACCCGGCCGGCGACGAGGTGCTGCGCGGCGCCGCCGCCGTGCTGCGCGAGACGGCGCCGGCGGACGCCTTCTTCGGCCGCCTCGGCGGCGAGGAATTCGTCGTCGTGCTGCCGGACGCGCCGATGATGGGCGCCGAGGCGCACGCCGAGGTGCTGCGCCGCGCGATCGAGGCGATCGACCTGTCGCACATCGGCCTGCCGGGCCCGGTCACCGCCAGCGTCGGCGTCACGGTGTCGGCGATCGGCGACAACGCCAGCGCGATGCTGCGCCGCGCCGACCGCGCGCTCTACGCTGCCAAGGCCGGCGGCCGCAACCGCGTCGAGAGCGAGCCGCCGGCCGTTCCGGCGGCGACTCGGGCCGCCGCGGAGGTCTGAGCGGCGTTCAGCGCGGCGGCCAGCCGGCGGGGTCGAAGCCGACCGTCAGCCGGCCGTGCCAGTCGACCACCGGCCGCTTCACCAGGCTGGGCTGGGCGAGCATCAGCCGGCGTGCGGCGGCGGCGCCGGTCACCGCGTTCCGCTCGGCCTCGTCCAGCCGGCGCCAGGTGGTGCCGCGGCGGTTCAGCAGCGCCTCCCAGCCGAGTTCGGCGATCCAGCGGTCGAGCTCGGCCGGTGGCAGGCCCTGCTTCTTGAAGTCGTGGAAAGCGGCGTCGATGTGCCGGTCGGCCAGCCAGGCGCGGGCCCGCCTGACGGTGTCGCAGTTCGGGATGCCGTACAGCGTGATGGTCATTCGTTCGACGAGCCCCGGTCGTCGTCGCGGTCGCACAGCGGGTCGGGGCTGAAGACGCCGTCGCGCACGATGCCGTCGTCGCCGATCGACGACTGGAACCACAGGCACCAGTAGGTCTCGTAGCGCCAGGACCAGACCTGCCCGCCCTGCCAGCCGCCGGGCCGGACCTCGCCCGGGCGGCCCAGCGTGCGCAGCAGCTGCTCGCGCGTCATGCCGGGCAGCCGGCCCTGCACCTCGGCCAGGTGCCGCTCCGACAGCACCTGCTGCCAGCGCAGCGCGCGGCCGTCCTGGTCGAGGTCGACCATCCAGGTCGTGCGGCCGTAGGGGCCGGACGCGTACTCCAGCCGCGTGCCCTGCGGCATCGGGTAGCGGCCGGTCGGCGGGCCCATCGTGCGCAGGACCTCGTCCTGCGTCATGCCGGGGCGCAGTTCGGCCACCGGCAGCGCGCAGCCCGCCAGACCGACAGCCAGCATCACCGCAAGCAAACGAGAAGATCCGATCATTGATGAAGCATACGGTCGGCGCGAAGTCCGTATTCCCAACCCGGCTACGTGGCCCGCCGGAGGGTGCTGGCGTAAGGTCCTGCGCCGGTGCCCGACGCATGGGCATGCGCCTTCGCCCCTTCGTCGCCGCTGTGCTCGGCCCGCTGCTCGCGGTCGCGGCGGCCGCCACCACGCTCAACGGCTTCGACCTGCGTGGCGCGCTGGTGCCGGTGGAGGCGATCCAGCGCGGCGGCCCGCCGAAGGACGGCATTCCGGCGATCGACCGGCCCCGCTTCGTGCCGGCCGACCGGTCCGGCCTGAAGCCCGGGGATCGTGTGCTCGGGCTGGCGATCGAAGGCATCGCGCGCGCCTACCCGATCCGCATCCTGAACTGGCACGAGGTGGTCAACGACCGCTTCGGCGAGCGCGACGTGCTCGTGTCCTACTGTCCGCTGTGCGGCACCGGCATCGCGTTCGACGGCCGGGTCGGGCCGCAGCGCACGAGCTTCGGCGTGTCGGGCCTGCTCTACAACAGCGACGTGCTGCTGTACGACCGTGCCACCGATTCGCTGTGGTCGCAGATCCTCGGTCAGGCCGTGACCGGCCCGCTGAAGGGCCGCCGGCTGATGCCGCTGCCGATGGCCCACACGAGCTGGGCCGACTGGCGCAGGCGGCATCCCGACACCGTGGTGCTGTCGACCGACACCGGCCACGCACGCGACTACGCGCGCGACCCCTACGCCGGCTACGAGCAGGTCCAGCGCCTGATGTTCGACGTGCAGCACCGCGACGAGCGCTTCGGGCCGAAGGACTGGGTGCTCGGCGTCGTGATCGACGGCCGGGCCAAGGCCTATCCGTTCAGCGTGCTCGATCGCGCGGACGGCGCCGGCGGGGAGATGCGCGACCGCGTTGCCGGTCGGTCACTGCGGATCCGCTTCGACCGCGAGCATCGCAGCGCGATGGCCTTCGACGCCGACGGCACGCCGCTGCCGTCGGTGATGGCCTACTGGTTCGCGTGGGTCGCCTTCCATCCGCGCACCGAGGTGCTGGCCGCGCGCTGACCGGTCGCGCTCAGTCCGCGTCGGGGCCGAGCATCCGTCGCGGATCGACCCAGCGGTCGAAGTCCTCGGCGCCGATCCCGCCGACCGCCAGCGCCGCCTCGCGCAGGCTCAGGCCGTGGGCGTGCGCGTGCTTGGCGATCCCTGCGGCGCGGTCGTAGCCGATGTGGGGCGTCAGCGCGGTCACCAGCATCAGCGAGCGCTGCAGCAGTTCCTGCGTGCGCGCGGTGTCGGCCCGCAGACCCTGCACGCAGTGCGTCGCGAAGCTGCGCATCGCGTCGCCGAGCAGGCGCTGGCTGTCGAGCACGTCGAAGGCGATCAGCGGCTTGTAGACGTTGAGCTCGAAGTGCCCCTGCGACGCGGCGATGCCGATCGCCACGTCGTGCCCCATCACCTGCGCGCAGACCATCGTCAATGCCTCGACCTGGGTCGGGTTGACCTTGCCCGGCATGATCGAGCTGCCGGGCTCGTTCTCCGGCAGCCGCAGCTCGCCCAGGCCGGCGCGCGGGCCGCTGCCCATCAGCCGGACGTCGTTGCCGATCTTCGTCAGCGACACGGCGAGCTGCTTCAGGCCGCCGTGCAACTCGACCAGGGCCTCGTGGCCGGCCATCGCGGCGAAGCGGTCGGGCGCCGGCGTGAACGGCTCGCCGAGGCGACGCGCCAGCGCCGCCGCCACCCGCGCGCCGAACTCGGCATGCGTGTTCAGCCCGGTGCCGACCGCGGTGCCGCCGATCGCCAGCGCATGCACGCCGGGCAGCGCGCGCCGCAACGCCCCCGCGCACTGGTCGAGCTGGGCGACGTAGCCGCCGAACTCCTGCCCCAGCGTCACCGGCGTCGCGTCCTGCAGATGGGTGCGGCCGATCTTGACCACCGCGGCCAAGGCCTCCGCCTGCGCCTGCAGTGCATCGCGCAGCGTCGCCAGCGCGGCCAGCAGCGGCCGCATGCCGAGCGCGGCGGCGACGTGCATCGCGGTCGGGAACACGTCGTTCGACGACTGGCCGAGGTTGACGTGGTCGTTTGGGTGCACGCGAGTCCGCTCGCCCAGCGCCTGCGTGGCCAGCCGGGCGATCACCTCGTTGACGTTCATGTGGCTCTGCGTGCCCGAGCCGGTCTGCCAGACCGACAGCGGGAAGGCGTGGTCGACCTCGCCCGCGGCGACCCGCGCGGCGGCGTCGGCGATCGCCTGCGCCGGCCCGGCCGGCAGTCGCCCGAGGTCGCGGTTGACCTCGGCGGCGGCGCGCTTGACCTCGGCCAGCGCGTGCACCAGCGCGATCGGCATGCGCTGCTCGCCGATCGCGAAGTGGCGCCGGCTGCGCTCGGTCTGCGCGCCCCACAGCGCGTCGGCGGGGACCTCGATCGGGCCCATGCTGTCGGTCTCGGTGCGGGTGGCGGTCATCGTCATGCCTCGAAGTCGTCGACCTGGATCACCCGGTCGGCGGCCCGCAGGTAGGCCAGCGCCGCGGCCGGGTCGCGGGCGCCGGCGGCCGCGGCCTCGAGCGAACGCGTCCGGCGCAGCGCGCGGTTGAGCGTGTCGACCTCGTCGCCGAGCGGCTCGGCCAGCGCCAGCGCGCGCTTCAGGTCGAGCACGCCGCCGGCGCGCGGCGTGCCGACGTCGGGGCACAGCCGCTCGATCAGCACCGGCTCGGTGCGCAGGGCTTCGGCCAGCGCCACCAGATCGCGGTCGCGCATCGGGTTCAGCCGCCGTGTGCCGCGCAGCAGCACCGGCGCCAACGCGCGCAGCGGCCAGGACGGCAGGTTGGCGTAGAGCTCGCGCAGGATGTCGGCGGCGCGGGCCAGCTGCAGGCGGATCGCGGCGCGGGCGATCGGGCGCATCCTCGGCTCGGCCTCGACCTCGTAGCGCCACAGGCAGGCCGCCGCCAGGTACAGCGCCGACAGCACGTCGCCCAGGCGCGCCGACAGCAGCTCCATGCGCTTGAGCTTGCCGCCGAGCAGGCCCATCGCGAGGTCGGCGGTCAGCGCGTACTGGGCCGACAGGCGGGCGATCAAGGCCGCTTCCCGGCGCAGGTCCGCCGGCGGCGTGCCGCGCACCCCTGCGCGGCCCAGGCTGCGCGCCAGGTTGCCCAGCACGTGGCCGACGTGGGCCAGCAGCGCGCGGCCGAGCGCGCCGGCGTCGCGCGCCTGCACCGCCTGCATCTCGGCCAGCACCTGCGGATGGCAGCGCACCGCGCCCTGGCCGAAGATGATCAGCGCGCGCGTCAGGATGTTGGCGCCCTCGACGGTGATCGCGATCGGCGCATGCCGGTAGGCCACGCCGAGCAGGTTCTTCGGGCCGCGGATGATGCCCTTGCCGCCGAGGATGTCCATGCCGTCGTTGACGGCGCGCCGGCCGGCCTCGGTCAGCTGAACCTTCAGGATCGCGCTGGCCACGCTCGGCCGCTCGCCGGCGTCCAGCGCGGCGGCGGTGTAGCGACGCGCCGCGTCGCTGCCATAGAGCTCGATCGCCATGCGCGCGATCAGCGCCGCAACGGCGTGGAACTTGGCGATCGGCAGCCCGAACTGCTCGCGGATCCGGCCGTAGCCGTTGACGACGAACAGCGAGGACTGCTGCAGCGCGCTGCCCAGCGCCGGCAGCGAGATCGCGCGGCCCGCGGCCAGGCTCTCCATCAGCATGCGCCAGCCCTGCCCGACCTGCGCCTCGCCGCCGATGATCCAGTCGATCGGCACGAAGACGTCGGCGCCGCGGATCGGCCCGTTCATGAAGGCCGAGTTCATCGGGTGGTGGCGGCGGCCGATGTCCATGCCCGGGGTCGGCACCGGGATCAGCGCGCAGGTGATGCCGAGTTCCCGTTCGCCTTCGGGCCGGCTCGGGTCGATCGCCTGGAAGGCCAGGCCGACGACGGTGGCCACCGGCGCCAGCGTGATGTAGCGCTTGTCGAACGTGACCTCGAAGCCGCGCACGGTGCGGCCGTCGACCTCGCGCTCGACGATCACGCCGACGTCCGGGATCGACGCGGCATCGGAGCCCGCATAGGGCGAGGTCAGCCCGAAGCAGGGCAGCTCGGTGCCGTCGGCCAGCCGCGGCAGGTAGTGCGCCTTCTGCGCGTCGGTGCCGTAGTGCAGCAACAGCTCGGCCGGGCCGAGCGAGTTCGGCACCATCACCGTGACCGCGGCCGCGACGTTGACGGTGGCGATGCGCGTGACTACGGCCGCGTGCGCGAAGTGGCCGAAGCCGAGCCCGCCGTGCTCGCGCGGGATGATCATGCCGAAGAAGCGCTTCTCGCGCAGGAAGGCCCAGACCTCGGGCGGCAGGTCGCGCGCCTCGTCGATCTGGTGGTCGTCGAGCATGCCGCACAGCGCGACCACCTCGTGGTCGAGGAAGTGCTGCTCGGCCTCGGTCAATCGATTCGGGCCGCGTGCGCGCAAGGCGTCGAAGTCCGGGCGGCCGGCGAACAGCTCGCCCTCGACGCCGACCGTGCCGGCCTCGAGCGCGGCGCGCTCGGTGTCGCCCATCGGCGGCAGCGCCTTGGCGAACGGGCCCATCGCGATGCGGCCCACGAGGTCGGCAAACGCCATCGTCGGTCCTCCACGGGGTGGGCGCGGCGCTGCGCCGGCCCTGCGGACCATGTTACGCCGGGCGGCGAAAGACCAGCAGCTGGTTGTTCGCAGGCATCGGCACGCGCGCCGCCGGCGCCAGCCCGACGGCCGTCGCCTCGCGCTCGACGTCGGCCAGCCGACGCAGGCCCCAGGCCGGATCGCGTGCGCGCAGGTCGGCGTCGAAGGCGAGGTTGGACGGCGCGGTCGGCTCGCCGTCGATCAGGAAGGGCCCGTAGACCAGCAACGCGCCGCCGGGCAGCAGCCGTGGCGCGGCGCCGGCCATCAGCGCGGCGCAGGCCGGCCAGGGCGCGATGTGCAGCAGGTTGGCGACATAGACGGCGTCAAAGCGCCGCATTGAGTCGGGCCAGGCCTTGCGGACGTCGAGCGCGATCGGCGGGCACACGTTGGGCAGGCCGGCGCAACGCGCGGCGATCGCCCGCAGCATCGCCGGATCGGCTTCGGTCGGCTGCCAACGCCAGCCGGGCTGCGCGCCGGCGTGGTGGGCGGCGTGCTGGCCGGTGCCGCTGGCGATCTCCAGCACCTCGGCCTCGGCCGGCAGCTGTGCGCGCAGCACCTCGAGGATCGGCGCGGCGTTGCGTTCGGCGGCCGGGCTGAAGGGCAGGCCGTCGGCGCTCATCCGCCCGGCGGCGTCGGCAGCGCGCGGTCGAGCTTGTCCTCGACTTCGCCGACGTAGGCCGACAGGCTGCGCGTCGACTCCGCCAGCTGCGCCTGCAAGGCCTGGTCCATCCGGTCGATGCGCTCGCCGAGCTCTCGCGTGCCCGCCGAGGACTGCGCCTCGAGACGCCGCAGCTCGCCTTCGAGGAAGGTCCGCATCTCGGTGAAGCGCGAGGCCTCGGCCTTGTCGGCCAGTTCGCGGTGCGCCTTGAGCTCCTTCGCGGTGCGGCGCGACTCGAGGATCACGTTGGCCTGCTGGATCAGGATGTAGACCAGGAACAGGCCGCTGACGACGCCGGTGACGCCGAGCATGATCAGCCCGAGCGGCGCCTGGACTTCGGCGAAACCGAGCGACAACGTGGTCGGGGCGAGGAAGGCGCTCCAGTTCAGCAGCGTGAACACGCCCAGCAGGAACAGGGCCAGCGCTATCGAGAGGGTTCTGAGGTTCATGGCGTCTCCGGTTGCACCGGATCATCGCACCGTCCGGCCGCCCCGCGCCGGTATGCTGTGCCCCGATGAGCACCGCGCCGGCATCGACGCCCCGGTTCACGGTCAGCGCCGAGGCCGGCGGCTCGGTCCTGCGCCCCTGCGGCGCCTGGCGGCTCGCTCGGCTGCCCGAGATCGAGCGCGCCCTGCGCGGGCTCGAGCTGCCGCCGGACGCGACGATCGACGGCAGCGCGCTCGAGCAGATCGACAGCGCATCCGCACTGGTGCTGTGGCGCGCGCTGCGCCGGCCCGGCACCGGCAAGCCGACCCTGGTGGGCTTTGGCGAGGTCCAGGCCCGCGTGATCGAGCAGGTCCGGCAGCATCTCGACGGCGCCGACGAGCCGATGGCGCGAAGCCGGCCCGGCCCGCTCGCCGCGCTGGGCCGCGCCGCCGCCGCGCTCGGCGGCCTGTTGCGCGGCCACGTCGACTTCCTCGGCGCGACCACCGTGGCGCTGGTCGACGTGCTGCGGCGCCCCGGCCGGCTGCGACTGCGCGAGCTGACGGTGCAGATCGAGCAGACCGGGCTGACCGCGATCCCGGTGGTGGCGCTGGTGACGACGCTGATCGGCGTCGTCGTGGCCTACCTGCTCGGCCTGCAGGCCGAGAAGTACGGCGCCAACATCTTCGTCGTCGACGGCGTGGGCATCGGCGCGACGCGCGAGTTCGCGCCGATCATCGTCGCGGTGATCGTCGCCGGCCGCTCGGGCGCGGCCTTCACCGCGCAGCTCGGCTCGATGCGCCTGACCGAGGAGACCGACGCGAGCCGCACGCTGGGCCTTGCGCCGATGCAGGTGCTGGTGCTGCCGCGGGTGCTGGCGCTGATGATCGCGCTGCCGCTGC
>CALJUI010000109.1 GCA_937975735.1 uncultured Rubrivivax sp. | reverse complement strand
ACAGCAGCCGCGCGTCGACGCCGCGCGCCTTCAGCGTGTTGTAGTAGGCCAGGCCGTTGCAGTCGGGCACGCGGTAGTCCTTCGCGCCGTGGGTGACCAGCGTCGGCGTGGCCATGCGCGCCGCGGCGCCGTGCGGGCTCTGGGCCAGCACGCGGTCCATGTCCTCCCAGTAGCGCGCGTGCAGGTCGCGCGGGCGCTGCATGTAGGAGTCGGCGGCGAAGGTGGCGATCCGGTCGAACACGCCGGCGTGGCAGACGTGGCGCCGGTAGCGCCCGGCCGGCACGTGGCCGTTCATCCACGCGACCAGGAAGCCGCCGTAGCTGCCGCCGGCGGCGTCCAGGCGCTTCGGGTCGGCCCAGCGCTGGGCCAGCAGCCAGTCGCTCGCCGCCTCGATGTCCTGCAGCTCGAGCTCGCCCTGGCGGCCCATGATGCTGTCGCGGAAGGCGAAGCCGAAGCCGCTGCTGCCGTGGTAGTTGAGCTGCGCGACCACGTGCCCGCGCGAGGCCAGCACGTGCGGGTTCCAGCGCCAGCTGAAGCCGTCGCCCGAGGCCGCGTAGGGGCCGCCGTGGATGACCTGCAGCAGCGGGTGCCGGCGCCTCGCGTCGAAGCCGGCGGGCAGGGTCAGCCACAGCTGCACCGGGTCGCCCAAGGCGCCGGTGACCGTGACCTCGCGCTGCTCGCCCAGCGTGCGCCGGGCCAGCAGCCGGTCGTTGAAGCGCTCCAGCCGGCGCGGCGCGTTGCCGCCGTGCAGCGCGAAGACCCGAGGCGGGTGGCGCGCGCTGTCGCCGCTGAAGGCGACCGTGTCGCCGGCGACGTCGAAGCCCTGCACCCAGCCGCCTTCGATCAGCTTGGCGACGGTGCCGTCGTCAGGCGCGCAGCGCCACAGGTGGCGGCGGCCGCGCTGCTCGGCGGCGAACAGCAATGTGCGGCCGTCGTCGGCCCAGTGCAGCGGTGCCTCGACGTCGAGGTCCCAGCCGGCGTCGCTGACCGGCCGCCAGCGCTGGCCGGGCTCGACGACCGCCAGCCGGTCCAGCGCGGTGTGCCGCTCGCCGACCGGCGCCGCGGTCATCGCCAGCGCGCGCCCGTCGGGCCGGTAGCGCGGCGCGCCGAACTCCCAGCCGCGCTGATCGGCCAGCCGGCGCACTCGCCGCGTGCGCAGCTCGATCTCGGAGATCACCCGGGCGTTGCCCGGCACCGGCGGCTGCGCCGGGTCGTGCGCGAAGGCGACGCGGCGGCCGTCGGGACTCGGGTCGTAGACGCTGGCGCCGCCGGCGTCGCGCGGCAACTCGAGCGCGGTCCCTTCGAACAGATCGGTCAGCCGGCCGCGGTCGACGTCGAGCAGCCACAGGTGCAGCACGCGACCCGTCGGGATCACGTGGTCCCAGTGGCGGTGAAAGGCCTCGCCGGTGGCGACGCCGCTGTCCTTGCGCCCGGTCTCGGCGCGGTGGCGGCGGCGCTGCGCCGCGGCGCCCTTCAAGGCCGGCCAGACCCAGGCGGCGAAGACGATGTGCCGGCCGTCGGCCAGCCACTTGAAGGACTCGACGCCGGGGCCGAAGTGGGTGGCTCGCCGCGCCTCGCCGCCGTCGGCCGGGATCACGTAGAGCTGCGGCGTCTTGTCGTCGTCGCCCCGATGGCGTCGGCGGGCAACGAAGGCGATGCGCTCGCCCGTCGGCGACCAGGCCGGCTGGCCGTCCTTGTCGCCGCACCAGGTCAGGCGGCGCGGCGCGACCCGGCCGCGCGTGGGCAGCAGCCACAGATGCGTGTGGCTGGCGTTGGTCTCGAACGAACCGCGCGTGACCGTGCAGACCGCGTGCGCGCCGTCGGGCGACAGCGACGGCGGCCCGAGCCGGTCCAGCGCCCACAGGTCCTCGATCGACAGCGGCGGGTTCTTGGCCATCAGGCGTCGAAACGCAGCAGGATCGCGCTGTCGATGGCGATGCGCGCGAAACCGCGCGCGCCTTCGCGCAGGGCCTCCGGCGCGCGCGGCCGCGAGGCGACCAGCGTCAGCCCGCCGTCGGTCTGCAAGGTGATCTCGGTGCGCGAGCGGCCGGGACGGCGCGTACGCACGGAGCCTTAGAGAACGTTCGCCGCCGCATCCGGCCGCGGCCGCCGCGCCAGCACCTGCACCCAGGGCGCCTTGACCAGCACGTGCACGCCGACGCCGGGCGCCAGCGCCATGCTGCGCACCGAGGCCGGCGTGACGGCGACGACCATCGCCTCGCCGCCGTCCAGGCGCAGCGCGACGTCGATGCGCCCGCCCTCGTCGCGCAGCGCGGCGACCTCAGCGGCGAACTGGTTGCGCGCGCTGCTGCGCACCGCGAGCCGGCGCACCAGGCCGC